>JANLFY010000019.1 GCA_024653485.1 Bacillota bacterium
CTCCCGCGCGGAGGCGTGGGTTGAAACATCCTCCTCATGGAGGAGAACGCGAAGGAACAGCGTCGCCTCCCGCGCGGAGGCGTGGGTTGAAACTCGTGGACTCCGATTACTGCGGGCTCGACGCTCGTCGCCTCCCGCGCGGAGGCGTGGGTTGAAACCCTAGACCCTCGAAAAGCGCCCGCAGGTGCGCCAAGTCGCCTCCCGCGCGGAGGCGTGGGTTGAAACGCCACGTACGCCCCGCACTCCACCACGACCGCCTGCGTCGCCTCCCGCGCGGAGGCGTGGGTTGAAACAAGTTGGCGACGTCCTTTGCCAGGTTCCGCCCAAGTCGCCTCCCGCGCGGAGGCGTGGGTTGAAACCATAGCCGCTGCAACCGCCTCCCCACAGCTGCGTAGTCGCCTCCCGCGCGGAGGCGTGGGTTGAAACAGCCCCGCATCAGCTCCTGGAGCTCGCGGGGCGCGTCGCCTCCCGCGCGGAGGCGTGGGTTGAAACTCTTGGTCGTACCTTGCGAACGTTGATGCTCTCACGTCGCCTCCCGCGCGGAGGCGTGGGTTGAAACTGTTGTGATGACACGGACAGAGGACTCCGACGTCGTCGCCTCCCGCGCGGAGGCGTGGGTTGAAACATCGCGACGGAGACCATCAAGACCGCCACGAGCGTCGCCTCCCGCGCGGAGGCGTGGGTTGAAACGCTCTATGCTGGTCCAGTATGCCCGGACCAGCGCCTCGTCGCCTCCCGCGCGGAGGCGTGGGTTGAAACGTCGAAACGAAGAGAAGGACAAGATCAGCGTCCGGTCGCCTCCCGCGCGGGGGCGTGGATTGAAACAGATTTGGGCGCAATCGCGGCGATGCCGCAGTCTGTCGCCCCTCGCGCGGGGGCGTGGATTGAATCCAACCATGGGTGCTACTTGGGGAGATCGCACTAGAGTCACCTTCCGCAGTGGGGCCGTGCACCGAAGAGTAGGATCGGCATTGTTGAGGCGAACAGCCAGAGCCTGCCTACTTCATGATTGGACCCGAACGCTGACTCAAAGAGGTAGTTCTTGACCGGCACGTGGTTAGCCACGGAGTGCCCTGAGCCGAGAGCATACCGGCGGGGCATGCAACCTTCGTTGATTCCCCTGACGTACGCTCATAGCTCGTCCTCGCCGAGCCGGCACAGTTTGTCCACGTGGACTCGGCCGAGAGCGGCTACTCGATCCTCGTGCGCGCACATGAACTAGGTCACGGGGATGATCTCTTCTTGGAACGAGTGCAGGTCGTCGATCTTGACGTCGCCAATGAGCACGCCCATGATCCCCTTGAGATTGCCGCAGGAATGCAGCCAACACTTGCCCGTGTTCGTACGCCAGCTCCACAAAGCGCTTGTGCCCGGGAAGCACGCACTTCCCTAAGTGGCGCGGCGATAGGACCGCGGAGGTCAATGTCCTTGAGACGCCGGGCCCCGGCTCGACCGCCGTGTGAATTGCGTTCGTAGGCGTGGCGTCGGCATTCGTCATCGACGTGCAGGAACACTTGTCGCGCGACGCGAATATACAGCCGCGAGCGCTCCAGGCATGGCCGTCGACGGCCCCGTTGCTGTCGGCGTGTCAAGTTCGTACACGTCTTCGCAAGGCAACGGCTAGACCCGTATCCGGCCACTACACATCAAGGAGGGTATCAAAGGAGGGTATCAGTTGTGGCAATGGCGCCATCGTCATGGCCTTCGCTGTCAGGGCCTTCGCCGCCGTCAGTCATTTCACCAATTGAGCCAATTGAGGCCGCGATATTCGATCTCGACGGCGTAATAGTCGACACAGCTAAGTACCATTACATGGCATGGAAGCGTCTCGCGAACGAGCTGGGGTTCGATTTGACGCCCGCAGACAACGAGAGGCTGAAGGGCGTCAGCCGGATGAGGTCATTGGAGATAATCCTCGAACTCGCAGGACTCCGGATCGACGACGAGAGAAAGGCAGAGCTGGCCGATAAGAAGAACCGATGGTACGTCCAGTATATCAGCCAGCTTTCGCCATCAGAGATCCTGCCGGGAGTGCCTGGATTCATTGACGGCCTGAGAGCGATGGGAGTGAAGACCGGTCTTGCGTCGGCGAGCAAGAACGCTCCCCTGATCCTTGAGAGGCTGCAAATCACCGCGCTCTTCGACGCGGTGGTCGATGGCAACACTGCCTCGAAAGCCAAGCCAGACCCGGAGGCGTTCCAGATCGCCATGGAGCGGCTCGGCGTGGACGCTCGCCGATGCGTAGTGTTCGAGGACGCAGCGGCGGGTATAGAGGCGGCCCATAGAGTCGGAATGTACGCGGTGGGAGTGGGCGACCCCGAGATCCTTCGCTACGCAGACTATGTCATCCCGGGGTTCGCGGGCCTGGACCCAGCCGCCGTCCTGCACGCTGTGATGCTAGCCAGGCGCATCGGCGGCTGCAGCGCAAAGCCGACAGCCCGGCGCGATGCCAGCGCCCCGAGCGACGCCGCTGCAGCACGCAATGCTGGCACTGCAAGCGATGCTGACACAGCAATCGACGCCGGCGCAGCAGGCGACACCAACGCGTCGAGCGGTTCTGGCACAGCGAGCGACGCGGCGGCCACAAGGTACACAGGCACCCGACCTACGCGCTCATGAGGGCACGTGTGCGCGCGGGAATGCGGGAACGTGCGTACGGAGGCATATCATGTACACAGACACCAGCACGCTCACGCGCTCACGCGCGCAAGCACGCGAGTCCCAGCTGACGCTCTGACGCTCTGACGGTCGCCTCACTCGTCGAGCGCGGCCGCGGCGCGCGGCGCGCGCCCTCGGCCGGGCCCAGTCCCGCGTTCAAGGTTCTTCGACAGGAGGTGCTTTCGACAGGAGGCGCTATGGGGCATCATAATAGGACACACCTGAGCGCACCATGACAAGATCAGACACAATGCGGCGAGATGGCTCGACGCCGATGCAGATCATCCATTGTGATGCTATACTGGATAGTGTAGGTACAGATGGAAGGCTAGCTAACGCAGTACGCTCCCGTTCTTCCTGTCCGCCCGCGAGATGCGATGCAGCAGCCGATTTGCGGCCGACGGGGGTCGAAAAGCCCACCTGCGCTCGGGCGGTCTTTTCGCCGGGCATGCTCGCGGACCCGAACAGTCGGTGGAGCCCTTGGAGGCAGCAACGCCATGAGGCTGCGCAACAAGGTCTTGAGCATACTTGGTCCCACTATCCTGTGTCTGATAGTGGTGTTGTACGTCACTTCCCGAATCATTCTCCTTGGCGGATTCGCGAGGCTAGAGGAGCGCGAGGTGCGCAGGAACGTCGGACATGCCCTCAGTACCTTGAGCGACCGCCTCTCGTCCCTCGGTAACCTCGTCGAAGATTGGGCCCTTTGGGACGACACTTGCAGATTCATCGAGGACAAGAACCTAGCGTACATCGAGTCCAACCTGGGAGACCTCACCTTTTCCAACCTTGGGCTGAGCGTCATGCTCTACATGGACGCGTCTGGTGAGACTGTCTTTGGGAAGGGATTCGACCTCAGTAGGAACGAGGCGATTCCGGTCCCAGAAGGCTTGCGGGAGCAAGTCGACAGACTCGCGACGCATGGGCGCGCCGGTAAGGGCGTCGCGACGTCACCTTCAGAAAGCGTATCGGGCATACTGCTCCTGCCGGAGGGCCCCATGCTCGTCGCGGCCAGTCCCATCCTGACGAGTGAAGGAAAGGGTCCGGTCCGAGGAACGCTCATCATGGGACGCTACCTCGATTCTGCCGTGGTCCGGCAACTCACGGAGTCGGTCCATTTGCCGGTCTCCATCGAGAGGTTAGGCAGCCCGGAAGCCGGGCCGGACCTGAAGCGGGAGCTTGCATCTGGACTTGATCCAGACTCTGTCCACGTACGGGTATTGGGGACAGACCTTGTCGAAGGCTCCCAGGTGCTCGAGGATCTCACGGGGAACCCGTGTCTCCTCCTCAAAGTCCAAGTGCCCAGGGACATCTACAACCGCGGCCGCGCGAGCGTCCTGTATTTCCTTGCGTGGCTCATGGCTGCCGGCGGAGTGTTCGGCATTGTGACCATCGCATCCCTGGAGAAGATGGTGCTATCAAGGCTTAGTGTTCTGAGCAAGGGCGTGAATGCCATAGGCGCCACCGGAGACCTCTCCGCGAGGGTGCCAGCGACGGGGCATGACGAGATATCCGACCTGTCCCAGGAGATAAACCGGATGCTCGGGGCGCTCCAAACGTATCAGGACCAACTGCGAGCGAGCGAGGAACGCTATCGCCATCTTAGCGTCACAGACTCCCTTACGGGCCTCCGGAACCGCACTCACTTCGAAGAGGAGATGCGCCGTCTGGAGGGACAAAGCCACGCCCCCATCGGGATCATCCTCTGTGACGTGGACGGCCTCAAACTGGTCAACGATACCTTTGGACACGACGCGGGCGACCAACTCCTCCTTGCGGCCTCCCGCGTGTTCAGAGAGGCGCTGCCCGGGGAAGGGACCGTAGCCAGGATCGGCGGCGACGAGTTCGCCATGTTGCTCCCGGACACCGACAGAACCGCAACCGAGAGCGTTTGCCGCAGGTTGCGCGACGCGATCGAGCTTTACAACGCAGCACATGCGGAGCTGCCTCTCAGCGCCTCCATGGGCTTCGCCGCTCGCAATGACGATGACGCCTCCAAGAGCATGGCCAGCCTGTTCAAAGAGGCGGACGACATGATGTACCGCGAGAAGCTGCACCGAAGCCGAACCACTCGCAGCGTCATCGTTCAAACCCTCATGAAGGCGATAGAGGCCAGGGATTTCGTCACGGAAGGTCGCTTGGACAGGCTGGAGAATCTGGTGGCGCGGGTTGCCAAAGCCATCGGCCTGTCGGAAGACAACGTAGCCGATCTGCGCATGCTCGCGAAGTTTCACAACATAGGCAAGGTAGGCGTTCCCGACCGCATCCTGGCGAAGCCGGGTTCGCTTACGCCCGAGGAGACTGAAGAGATGAGACTTCACTGCAAGATCGGCCTTCGCATCGCCCAGTCAGTTTCCGACCTCGTCCCGATATCAGACTGGATTCTCAAGCACCATGAATGGTGGAATGGCCAAGGGTACCCTCTCGGGTTGAGAGGCGAGGAGATCCCCCTCGAGTGCCGGATCCTGTCTATCGTGGACGCCTACGATGCCATGACGAGCGACCGCCCGTACCGACGGGCGCTGACCCATGAGCAGGCCGTGCGTGAACTGGAACGCTGCGCGGGCACCCAGTTCGATCCAAGCCTGGTGGATAGGATTGTACAGATACTGGAGGCGGACGGCTCGAACCCCCCCGGAGCAAGCTCCGATCCCGGCCCCACCCCGCATGATTCCTGAGCTGACCCAGGAATCAGCTGAACTTGCGAACGGTCGTCAATTCAGTCATCTCTCCCTCCTCGCCCGTTCAGGCTTCTGATCACTCATTCGGGCTTCTGATCGGCGATTCAAAATGCTACAATTGAAAAGGTGCTGGGTACCTGGGGGAGGAGCAGCTTGCCGGACCTTACTCAATACATTCGTCTTCTCTCGTTGTTACTGAGCGGCGGCCTTGGCTACGTCTTCTTTCGCCGCCTGAGTCGAAAGGGTTTCCTTTGTTTCTTGCGGCGGGAACCTCGTTCTCGTGCCTCCCGCGCCTTTCTCGCCATCGTCAGTGTACTATGTACCGTGTTCGCATTGGCGGCTATACTGCATTTCTATGTATACTACGGGTTCGACTACCAGCCCGACATATTCCGAGCAGGAAACCGGAACACGAACAAGGTTGCCATCACCTTCGACGATGGCCCAAGCCGCGAATTCACCCCGCTGATCTTGGATATCCTCAAGGAATACGAAGTGCCTGCCGCTTTCTTCCTCGTTGGAGTTCATGTTGAGAAGTATCCGGACGTCGCGGAGAGGATAGTCAGCGAGGGACACGAGATCGGCAACCATACCTACCGGCACATAAACATCCCCACTGCGTCCAACCGACTGCTCTATGAGGAAGTCATTCGGGCAACGAGGGTGATCGCGACGATCGCGGGCCGGTACCCGGACTACATTCGGCCACCACGCGGCATATACGATGCACGGTTTCGGAGGCTCGCCCACGCGCTCGGTCAGAGAATCGTCCTTTGGACCGTGTCCAGCCGTGACTGGCGATACGCCACCACGCACCAGGTGATTGTGAGGAGGGTGGTCGGCGCGGCCAGAGGAGGAGACATAATCCTCTTTCACGACAGTGGCGCTCTCGTTCGGAATGAAGGCGGCGACCGCTCTGCCACTGTAAAGGCGCTGCCTTTGATTATAGAGGGTCTTAGGCAGAAAGGACTGGACATAGTCCCGCTCAGCGTCTTGTTGGCAGAAGAACAAGGCGAGGACTTCCCCCGCGTTGACATGCCTGAATGAGGACGTTGGCCCGATCAGGTCCTCGCGGCGGGGATCATAATCCGCGTCACAATCACGGCAGGGAGCTCCCTCATGCGATCCATGGATCCATGAAAGACCGCAGCTATAGTGACCGCGCCCCCGAGTGTCTCGCGTGCGAAAAAGCTACAACTATCGGAACAATGTGGTATGATGATGGTGCGGCAGAAGCGAGGTGGCGACGGCGACTGGTGGCGGGAGCCTCCTCCGGGCTCAGGCGCGTTCACCCGCGTTCACCCGCATTCACCGAACGAAATGCCGACTAGAGTAAGGGGTTGATGACAGTGAGGCACGTTCGAGTCCACTCCATCCTCCTGGGTCTTCTCGTAATCGCGCTGGGCGCTGTGTGGCTCCTCAGAAACTTGGGTCTTGTCGAAGCGGACATCGGTCAGATCATAGGGACGTACTGGCCCGCCTTGCTCATAGTCTGGGGCTTGGACGCGATCTCCTCGGCATTCTCTCCTTCGCCCGGTCGCGAGGGCCGATCGCAGGGTCTATTGAGCACCTCGGGTGTCTTCGGTCTCCTCCTGCTCCTTCTTGGGATCGTCCTCATCGGTCGCAACCTTGGCCTGTACGATGTGGACCTCTCGATCATCTGGAGAGTCCTGTGGCCGATCATCCTCATCTTGGTCGGATGGAGCCTGATACGCGGAACTTCGGGCGCGGGCGGCACTCATTGGGCGTTCATGAGCGGAATCGACCGCAAAGCACCCGGGTGGGACCTCAAGGACGGCAACTACGTAGCCATCATGGGCGGGATCGAGCTCGACCTCACCAAGGCCCGCATCCCAGAAGGCTCGACCAGACTGAATCTCACTGCGATCATGGGGGGCATAGTTATCAAGGTCCCCACAGACCTTGCTGTGGAGTGTCGGGGAACCGCGCTACTGGGCGGGGTGCATTTCATCGACGAGGAGGGCGGCGGCATAATAGCATCCCGCGCGTACAGTCGGTCCAGCCCTGAAGGCATCTCGAGGAAGATCGTCATCGACGCATGGACGCTCATGGGAGGCGTCGACGTCAAGGATGTCAAGTAGCCTGCGTCACTCGTCCATTGGTTTTTCTCCGACGGCATAAGCGTCCTCACAGTAGAAGAAGTGTCCAAGAATGCGGCCGACCTCGTGCCAGGCGGGAGTCTTCGCTTCTTCAGGGATCCCGCTCACCGTGTCTGTATCCCACCCCGCCTGGACGACGACAAAGCCGCAGTTCGTGAGGAGCAGCTTCAGCGCGTCAACGGGGTACGGGCGGACGTGTGATAGGTCCTTCCAGAAGTTCTCGGTTATCACGAAGAGATTCACCGGGTTTGGAGTGACTATCACTATCCGCCCCCCGGGAACGAGGGCTGCGTGACACAGCGACACGAGCGCCTCGGCATCGTCTGGAGCATAGTGCTCAATGACGTGAGACATGAACACCCCATCATAGCACGCCCTGTGCTTTGGAAGGTGGACAAAGCCGTCATCGTTCACTACCTGAGTAAGCCCCTTCGCGGCGCAGTGTTCGACGGCGCGTGGGTCGATGTCGAGACCGAAACCCTGTTTGCCGTGTTCCTGAAGGATCTCCAGGAACTCCCCTCTTCCGCACCCAAGGTCGAGGATGCGCACGTGGGACGGGGCAAAGAAGTCGACGTACTTCCTCTGTATCGCCTTCACTCGTTGCTCGTCACCTCGAATCGTGCTGAGGTCCACGCGAGTCACCCCTTCGAGTCCTTCCTTGTGTGGTCCAAGTCACCCAGACAGCAGCGCTTCTCGTTGCATGAAATGACGTCTTCGAGAGGTTCGAACCCTGGGTCGAACAAGTTTCCGATGGGTGGATCGCCGTTTCGCATTCTGGTCAGGCAGGCGTAAACCAGCCCCTCTCCGGTGACCACGAGATGCCGGCTGCCTGCGGTGCACGTGCAGGAGGTCGGTCCGTCCTCGAACGCGGATTGCCTATCCTGGGACACGACGCGTCTCATGAGTTCAACTTCGTCAGCTCTCGCGTCTTTGGGAGGGCCCTTGGCGTCGAAATCCCAGGGATCGATGTGTGCTCTCACGCCATGATCGCTGACAACGCGCGTTATGTCGTCGAGCACCCAAAGCACCGTGAGGTCCGCGACCAGGTTGACGACCACCGGAAAGCCACGCTTCTGAAGCAACAGGGCTTTTCCGAGAAGCCTATGCAGATTGACTGGAGTAGCCGGATCATAGCGCAGGGTGACGCATTCACAACGGTGGGTCGCAATTGACTGGACGAACTCTATGACTTCGGATGACGCATCCGTGGTGAGAGCGATCTTCTTCCGAGGATCGAGAAGCTGAAGCGCGCGCACGAGTCCGGGCTCCGCGAGCGGGCTATGGCCGAGCACATCTACGATCCAGTCACCGCGAAGGCGCGACCACGCGTCGGCCCATTCCTCCGCGGAGAAGGGCGCCTTTCCGGCGCGCTCCTCAGGCAACCACAAGGCATGACACCAGCCACCTTCGCAGCTCCCGCACCTGCCATGGGTCCTGCACCCATCCTCGTCGAACAGCCGCGTTTCGATCTCCTCCATGAACCTGGTCGCAAAACGTTCGATCGTGTATTCCTTTTCGATTCTGCGCCTTCCGGCCTCCCCGAAGTCCCTCGCGTCAGCCTCGTTTCCGAGGAGTCTGCCAAGCTGTTCCGCAATCTCCTCCGGTACGCAAGGATCGACGAGATAGCCCGTCATACCGTGTATCACGGTCTCAGCTACTCCGCCGTGATTTGATCCCACCACCGGCACCCCATGGGCCATCGCCTCGAGTGGAACCAGGCCGAGTGGTTCATCTATCGGGACGTACAAGACGATTCTCGCACCGTCGTAGAAGGAGCCAAGCTCGTCGTCAGTGAGGTAGCCCAGGAACTCAACGTTGTCCAATCGCAATTCCGAGACCAGTTGGCGCAATGCTCCCTCCATGTGCCCGGTGCCGACTACCTGAAGTGGGGTATCAGAGGGAGCCAAATTCCGATCCGCAAGCACTCTCATCGCCCGAATGGCGGCCCCGAGGTTCTTCTCTGGCGTTAGGCGGGACACCACTCTTATCGCGCTTCTTGCGCTTTCGGCGTTCATGGGCGGCCGTTTCTTCCTGGGGAGCGGCACCCCGGGCGGACACGCGACAGCCTCTCGGCCGTAGACCAGCGACACGTTCCTGGCCGTGAACGCGCTGTTGGCGAGGATGAGATCCATGCCGGCGACGGCCTTCCTTTCCATCTCCTCAACCCGAGGATCCGGAGCGACCGTCGGGTACCTCCCGATGCCGTGCACGTCAGTTACCGCCCAGTGGATGTGCCTTGGGGGTTCCTCGCAGTACCACACCACCGGCGGGCACTTCTCTCCCAACCGGGACTTGGCCGCAGCTGCCCAGATGTATGACGGGTAGTTGTGCGGGTTCACGAGGTCATAGTCTTCCAACTCGGGGGCAAGGAGGTCCCCCACGCTTTGCCATACATCGACGTCGTAGATACCGTCGATCTCCATGTCCACGATATCAAACTCCTCGGGAGGGCTTCCCCAGAGGTCCCGCGAGTATCCTGCAGTGTATACGGACACTTGATGACCTCTTCTCGCGAGCTCCCGCGCGAGCCAGATCACTACGTTCTCGGCTCCGCCCTTCTGGTTCAGAGTCGGGTGCAAGATGCATATTCTCATCGTCGCAGACCTCCCCACGTAGAGGCCTTCTCAGGGTCCTACATGACTACTTCAAGTCGTGACTACTTCAAGCCGGGTGGCGGACCGTGTGATCCAAGTCGCAGTTCAGGCAGACCTTGGTCTCGCAGAAGATAGGCCGGTCAAGCAGGGCGAACTTCTCGTCGAAGATGTTGCCCAAGAAGTTTTCCAGCTCCCGCCCCTTGGAGAGACACGTGTACGCTTCGCCGTTTGGTATGACCACGAAGTACCCGCTGCCTGCGGTGCACATGTACCGGCCGGAAGCCTTCTCGTAGACACTCGTTCGGTCAGGGGCGACGTGTGCTGAGAGAAACACGTTTTCCGCCTCCGCGTACGTATAGAAGGGCTGGGGCCCTTGCCAGAACGGATCCACGTGGAACGGGATGCCTCGCTCCTGAAACGCCGCAGCGAGAGTGGGTATGAGCCACATCTGGCCGGGATGGGCCACGTAGTTCACTGACACCTTGAACCCTCTGTGCCTCAAGAGCAGAGCGTTGTTGAGAAACCGCTCGAAATTCCTTCCGGCAGAGGGATGATAGGACATCGTCACGAGGACGCACTTGGATGGCTGGACGCGGTCAGAGAGCATCCGCGCGTCGAGGGTACCGTTCGTCGTGATGGCGCAACGTTTGTCTGACTCGAGCCTCTCAATCACCTCGATCAGGGAAGAGAACAGCCCGGGCTCCCCGCCGGTGATATCGATCACTAGATCGCCCGGAATCCTGTTCCATGCGCGCGCCCACTGCTCGGCGCTCGCCTCGGCCGCGGAGGGCCGGTCCAGCATCATCCTAGGGGGCGCCACCCCAAAGCAATAGGGGCACGCAAAGTTACATTTCCACGTGACGTACCACACAGCGTGTCTCATGAGAATTCACCGCCTACGCCTCGGCCACCCTCGAGGTGTGATCGTAGTCACAGGTAGCGCAGGCCACGACCTCGCAGGCGACCCGTGACGTCGCGAGTCCGAAGTTGGGATCGAAGATGTTGCCGAAGCTGGGCATGCCATACAACCTTCTTGTAAGGCACTCGTACGCCTCACCGTCAGGCATCACTACGAAGTGCCTGTCGCCCGCGTCGCACAAGAAGCGGCCGGCGCGCCGCTCCAAGATGTACCGGCGATCGTCAGGGACGTACCGCCGCAGGAATTCCAGCTCCGCTTCGTTGTACGTGAAAGCGGGATTGCGGGGGTTCTGTCCGTATGGGTCTGCGTGAACGGGAACGCCGAAGTAACCAAAGATCTTCTCCAGCTTCGGGAAAAGCCACATCTGCTCAGGATACATGACGAAGTTCACGACGACTGGGTAACCCCTGTTCTTGAGACATAGGGCCTTGCCGACGAAATCATGCATGTTGTTCTGGTTTGATGGGTGATAGGATAGGGTGATGCTCACGCAGCGTTCCGGCGGCACAACTT
Source organism: Bacillota bacterium (assembly GCA_024653485.1). NCBI lineage: Bacteria > Bacillati > Bacillota > Bacillota bacterium. Next base: position 11,483 of record JANLFY010000019.1, read on the forward strand.
GGATGAACTTGGCGATATCGCCGGATGCGTTCGTGCTTATGGCTATCTTCTTGTCGGAGTCAAGGAGGGCGAAGAACTCGAACAGGCCTCTGTAGAGAAAGGGTTCTCCCCCGCTTATGTCTATGAGTAGTTCCCCGGGGATCCTATTCCATGCAGCCGCACACTCTTGCGGCGACGGGAACTCCACGCCCTTGTAGAGGTCTTTGTACAAACGCTCCCAGCAGTATGGGCAGTCGAAATTGCACCTCACGGTCAGAAACCAGCTCGCGTGACGCATTTTCCCCATTGGACATCGAACCACCCATTGCGATCATTCCTCCGGCGCACCTGCCTCGTGAGATCCGATTCGTCCCAGCCAGCGTCCGCCCTGGCAGGGTCGCGCCGCCTAGACCAAGACTATGCATGACCCGGCGGACTGGTGCACGTGGGTTTTCCGAAAGCCAATCGACGCGCGTCTCCCGCGACATCTCGTCGGAATCGGACGCGCACATCCGCCCCAAGTCCGCCCGCAGCCCCCCGGAAGGAGATCGAGAGCGCCATCGCGAAAGTCCCTGTCAAGGAGGGACACGGAGCTGCAATGGCGTTTTTCGGGTTGTTGTGCGCGGGCATCGCGCTCGCGGGCATCTTCGAGAACCTCGTCCACGCAAGGAGGTTGCGCGCCATACCCGTGAGGATTCACGTCAACGGGACCCGCGGAAAGTCCACCACAACGCGCCTGATAGCGGCGGGACTTCGCGCGGGGGGCCGGAGGGTGATAGCCAAGACGACGGGCACGGCAGCCAGCATCATCTGGGAGGACGGGTCCGAGGAGCCGCTGCGGAGAGAGAGGCGATTGGGCGGGCACGCGCAAGGGCAAGGGCCAGCGTCAACAGCGTGCGCTCAGGGATCAGGGCGAGAAGGGCGCGGACGTGGCCGAGGGCGGGCAAGCATTGCCGAGCAGATGAGGGTCGCCGCCCTCGCGGCGAGACGAGGTGTCGATGCGCTGGTGCTCGAGTGCATGGCGCTCGACCCCGAGAACCAGTGGGTGTCGGAACACAAGATGATCCGCTCGACGATAGGGGTCATCACGAACGTCCGCGACGACCACCTTGACGTGATGGGACCGCGACTGAGAGACGCAGCTCGCGCTCTCTCGCTTACCATACCCCGCAGGGGGGTCCTCGTGACGGCGGAGCGAGCCTTTGCCGGCGTCCTCGAGGAGCGGGCGCGGGCGGTGGGGGCTTCGGTGCACGTTGTAGACGGGTCGGCCGTCCCGGACGAGGTGAACGAGGCCTTTCCGTACGTGAGTTTCAAGGAAAACGTCGCGTGCGCCCTGAAAGCATGCGAACTCGCCGGGGTCCCGCGCGACGTGGCCATCTCCGGTATGCTTGCGGCCCGCGGCGACCCAGGGGTGATGCGCATACTCTCAATCAAGCGAGCCCGTGCCTCATACATCCTGGTCAACGCGTTTGCCGCCAACGACTCTACGTCAACTTCTCTCATATGGAGCCTCGTTCGCGAGTCTCTCGTGGAGAAGGGAGCGTTGCGAGACTCGCCTAGCGGAGTTCCCATCGCGGTCGTCATGAACAACCGAGCCGACCGCGTCCCGAGGATTCGAGAGCTTGCCCTCCTGGTGGCAAGGGAGATCAGACCTCTGAAGGTGTTCCTCGTGGGCGAAGCCGCGAGATTCGCCAAGGCTCAATTGGCCAGGAATGGAGTCGCGCTAGACTGCGTAACCGATCTTACGGCTTTGCGCGAGCCCGAGGCGGTGCTGGACGCGATCGGCGCCTCGCTCCCGGGAGGCGCGGTGCTTTTCGCGATAGGCAACACCAAGGGCATGGGGCAAAGACTCGCGGAGTTCTTCCAACGGAACGGTGAGGTGCTGTGACCCTTTCACTCTCGATCGGGATCGGGCTTGTAGCCAGCTTCTTCTTTACCGAGGTCACAGGGCTTTATGGTGGAGGATTGGTCGTGCCTGGTTACATAGCCCTCTACCTGGACCAGCCTGCACGTGTCGCGGCCACACTCGCCCTTGCCCTCACCACGTACGCGGTCGTGTGGGCCGCTTCACACTTCATCATCATGTACGGGCGGCGGAGGTTCATGGCCATGGTGCTCGTGGCATTCTGGCTCGGCTGGCTTTTCGGGAAGCTGGGCATCGGGATGTATAGGGCCGGGGACGTCGGGCAGGAGTTCCGTGCCATAGGGTACATCATCCCGGGCCTCATCGCGAACGACGTGGCCAGGCAGGGAGTTGTTCGGACGTTCGCCGCGGTAGTATTCCTCTCCGCAGTAGTCCGACTTGCGCTGGTCCTCGTGAGGTGACCATGACACGATGTCTGGGTGGGGAATGAGATCGGGCCGAGTGCCACCGGCGTTCGTTCTGCTTGCGGCCGTGGTGGCTCTAGGAGGGTTCTGGGTGGCTCGAGTGTCCGCCCCGGATGAGGTTTCCCTGCTTCCCTACAACGACGCGCAGATCGAGGCGGCCGAGCTCATGAGACGGTGCACCGAGGTCATAAGGGACCACCGACTCCGTTTGGGGCTCCCAATCGATCGTGAACTAGACCCTAACGAAACCGGGCTCATCGGGGATGAGTTCACTGACATCACAACCTCCGTTGGCAATCTCGAGGCCAAGCGGACGGCGACCAACCCGGCGTTCGCCGCCTTGATGGTTCGCTACTTCGAGGAGGCCGGCCTTCGACCCGGGGACGTGATCGCGGTCGGTGCAAGCGGTTCGTTCCCTGCCCTGATCATCGCAACGCTCTCGGCCGCGCGTGCCCTAGATCTGGAGCCCATCACCATATACTCAATCGGCGCGTCCATGTATGGCGCGACTCTTCCGGACTTCACGTTCGTGGACATGCTGGCGCTCTTGAATCAGGAGAGAGTGTTGCCCTACGCGCTGGCTGCCGTGTCTTTGGGGGGCGACAGGGACGCCGGCGAAGGCACCCTGTTCGTCGATGGAAAGCGTGTCATGGAAGAAATCGCGCGACGTGCGGGCGTCCAGGTGATCCGAGAAGATACCGTAGAGGGAAGCATCCGTCGAAGGCTCGAGGTCTATGGAGCGCTCGCCGCGGGACGGCCCATAAGGTGCTTTGTGAACCTCGGAGGAGCGACACCAAACTACGGGAATACCTTGTCTTCTCTCGAATTCCCCAACGGACTCGTCATGCGGCCGCCCATCATGTCCGCAGCCCCGGACCGCGGCCTCATCTTCGAATTCTCGGCCGCCGGCGTCCCGGTGATCAACTTGCTTGACGTGCGCGGACTCGCGCTCAGACACGGGCTTCCCGTCGACCCGGTGCCGCTGCCTCCCATCGGCGAAGGCCGTGTGTACGAGACTGCCGGATACTCCCCGGCCGCTGCCGCTGTAGCCTTGATCCTGGGGTGCGCCGTGCTTTGCATGGGGGCTGTCGTGGGCGCGTCTCGGGGACGGTAGACTCCTAGATCTAGTTCCCGCGCGTGCAACCGGGTTCCTTAGCGCGCATCGGGGTTCCTCGGTGTGGAGCTGGGCTTCCCCGTCCACGGGACCGCGCCTTGCCCGTACAACACGAGAGGGACGGGCGCCAGGCCCGCCCCTCACTGGCGTGCTCTGAGTTCGCTCGCGCCTGCCGCCTACTTGCCTGCTGGAGGCACGATCTTTCCGAAGCCAACCGCTTTGAGCCATTCCTCCGGGTAGCCAACGGTCTTTAAGTTCACGTACCCGTCCTGGTACTTCACTATGAGTTGGTCGGCGAGCTCCCAGTAAGCGCGGACCACCCTGTCAGCCAGGTCGTTGGAGTAATTGGTCAGGTACTTGACGGCCAACGCTGGGTCGGTCTTGTAGAGCTCGAGGGCGGCTTTCTCCACCGCTGGCTGAAGGGCGAACGCCTCAGCCTCGAAGGCACCGGCGACTTTCTTGATGTCCTCCATCATGTAGCTATACTTGAGATCCGCGAAGTTCGACACGAAGTTGAATGCCCACCACGCGGATTGCCTGTCGAACACGTCACGCCGCCCGATCTGGAACGAAAGCGGGACAGACGTGGCGCCGCAGTAGAACGGGACGTAGCACGTTGAATGCGGCGCGTCCTCGCCGAACCAGGTTACGCCGCCTATCGGGTTGGGGAGCCAGTTCCTGGACTGCGTCACGATGCTGTACGAGCAGCGGAACATGGATATCGCGCGCTCCCACTCGCCCAACGTGGCCGGAGTGGCGTACCTGTTGGGGTTGCCGAACGGCCCCGCCGCGAGGCCCTTGGTGAGGTCGAACTCGGTGCCCTCGTAGTGGTCGCGCTTGATGGCCATGAGGTCCGCGACAGACACCTTCTTGTCAGGCTTGATTGTGAACGGGTAGGTCTTCGCCCACGGATCTAGGTTCAGCGACGGCGCGAGGAGGCTCAACACTCGCCACTCACGGCGGCTGTTGTAGTAGGAGTCTTTAGGACCATAGGCCTCGCAGAACACGAAGGGACCCTTCGAGGGATCCCACCATCCCATCTCCTTCGCAAAGTCGAACACGTTCTTTGAGTACATATAGTTGTCCGGATCGTCAGTCTTTATCTCGCGGATGCGGCTGCGGTTCGCGCTCACGCCGATCTCGTCGTCGGGGATCCTCACCGCCGCCCAGATGGCCCCCTTCTGCAGAGGGCCAGCCCCGAATATCTCGAAGAACCAGGCTTCGTTCGGGTCGCACACCGTGAGGCACTCGCCCGCATCACCGTATCCGTATTCCTCGGCAAGCGACCCCATGATCTGTATGGCCTCTCTGGCAGTCCTCGCCCGCTCGAGGGCTACCCTCTGCAGCTCCCAGATGAGGAACCAGCCATCGGGATTCTGGAGCTCCCGCCGGCCCCCGATGGTCGTCTCGCCCATCATCACCTGGTTCTCGTTCATGAACGGGTAAGCGATGTCAAAGTACGTGTACGTCTTGGCAACCTGGGGAATCTCCCCGACCTTCTCCGCCTGGGGCATGTCCGCGCCCTGGCCGCCGCCCTTCATGACGGGGCGCATGGACCCGGGTTCATGCGTCTTCCCGGGAACCACGGTTATACGGAACTCGTACCTCCCATCGCACGTGTGAGTGGTCATCACCGATCCGTCGACCGACGCGTTCTTCCCGACCACGATGGACGTGCATGCCAGAGCGGACGCCGCGAAGGCAGACACGGCCACGACCACGCCAAGGACTATGGCCGCTAGACGGATTCTCATCAGCTTCGCTCTCATCATGTCGTCGCCTCCCTGCTTCTAGGGTCTAGTGTCACTTCTTCGACGGTATGGTGCTGAGCCCGAAACCAACTTCCTTGAGCCACCACTCCGGATATCCGACACTCTGCATCTTAAAGGTGTCATCGCCATACACGTACCCGTCTGCATACCTCCCCACGAGTTGGCTTGCGAGTTTCCAATAGGCGTCTACCACCCGGTTCGCGCAACTGTTCGTGTAGTTGGTGATGAAAGCACGCGCAAGTCCGGCATCCTGCCTGAACAGGTCGATCGCGGTCTTCTCTATCACCGGCTGCATCGCGAAGAACTCGGCTTCGAGAGGATCGCGCACCGCCTTTATGTCCTCAATCATGTAGGAGTACTTGAGGTCGGCCCAGTTCGAGACGAAGTTGAACGCCCACCATGCTGACTCCCTGCTGAACACGTCGTACGAGCCGCCCCTCATGCCTACGTCGAACGACTTCGGGAGCTTCGTCGCGCCGCAGTATATCGGGATGTAGCACGTGGAATGTGGCGCGTCGTACCCAAACCACGTCATACCCCCTATCCAGTCGGGCATGTTCTTCCTGGCCACCACTATAGTCGAGTACACCGCGCGGAACATGGAAATGGCCCGCTCCCACCCGGAGCTTCCGGGCGGGTTGACCTTGCTCGGCGTTGGATAGCGGTTCGGCGTCCCAAACGGCCCGGCCGCCATCCCGACCGTGAGGTCGTACTCCGTCCCCTCGTAGTGATCCCTGTTTATCTTCATGATGTCCTGCGGTGTCACGGGCTTGTCGGGTTTCACCGAGAACGGATACCTCTCCGCGTTCGGATCGAGGTTGAGCGACGGGGCCAGCATGCTCAAGACCCTCCACTCACGTCGAGCGTTATACGCGGAGTAATCCTTGTACCCGTACGTCTCGTACACCTTGAACTCCTTGCCGCTCTTGGGATCCCACCAGCCCATCTCCTCAGCCAGGGAGAAGATGTTCGGAGACGCCATGAAGTGGTCCGGGTCACTCAAGTCGATTGCCCCGATCCTGCTTCGGTTGGCGCTCACCCCGACGTGCCCGTCGGGTATGCGCGCCGCGGCCCACACGGCGCCCGGCTTTCCGCAGCCCGGCGTCCAGAAAGGCCCGGGTCCGAATATCTCGAACATCCATGCCTCGTTGGGATCTATGACCGTGAGACACTCGCCCCCGATCGCGTACCCGTACGTCTCCGCGAGCTCTCCCATGATCTTGATTGCCTCGCGCGCGCTAGACGCACGCTCGAGCGCGATCCTTTGCAGCTCGACGAGGTCAAACCACCCGCTCGGGTTGGTGAGCTCCCGCCGCCCTCCGATGGTAGTCTCGCCTATTCCCACCTGTTTTTCGTTCTGGAAGGAGTACGACGAGTTGATGTAGGCGAACGTGTGAGGTACCTGCGGGATCTGCCCCGGTGACTTGATCGGGTTTGCCAGCTGCCCGTACGGACCGAAATCCGTGTTGCGCAGAACCGGACGCATCGCTCCGGCGGGCCAGTCGGCGGCGGGCACAACCTTGACGTGGAAGGTGTCCGTCCCCGAGTCATCGGTGTGCGTAGTCATGCAGGATCCATCGGCCGAAGCCCCCGGCGTGACCGGGATCGACGTGCAGGCAAGGGCCGTCCACGAGACCGTCGCCACCACCATGATTGCGGCTATGAAGATGGCGGCCAAAGGCAAAATCTGCAGACGAGCGTAAGCCCTTCTCCCTCCGAGCAACGACATGTTTCTCCCTCCCGTGTCCTTCATTGTGCTGAGTGGGTTCGATTCGCACAAGTACGGGGCGCGTCGTGCCGCGCCATCCTCGTCATCTCAGCATATCAGCTTAGTCCCATCGGCTCACTTGTGCACCTCAGTCACACGCCTCAACCATGAGCTTCAGGCGTGTATCTCAGTGGGGTGCCTCAGGCGTGCGCCTCAGTCGTACGCCACTCGTTCCGAGGGCACCGCCTCAGGGTCGGCCAGGTACTTCCCGACCCCGCTCGCCACGAGCTCTGAGTAAAGAGGCAAACCTTCGAGCAGAATCGGTCTTTCGGTATAGAAACTCGTGTACATCTCGGCTATCTTCGCTATGGTGGAATTGTGCCGACCTACCCTCACCTCGATCGGCCACCCGGACTCGTCGATCTTCTCGTACAAGAGCCCGCGCCTGCCCGCGGCCATCACGAACTCGTCCTTGCCCTCTAGGAGCAACCTCTCATCTGTTACGCCGCGGACCCTGTCGAGGAACGGCTCGGGCGTTTCGGGCTCGAACACCAGAGCGTCGGTGTAGTCACCCAACTCCCTGTGCGACAAGCCGTGCAGCTTCTCCGGAGAGTATTCCACCCCGATCTTGAACTCCATGGACGAGAGCATCATCGATACCATGGCGGCAACGTCCGCCGCCCTCTGGTGGGCCACAATGGTGCTTATCACCGAGTACTCGAGTTCGGCCTCATGAAGGTCGATCACCACGTCGACCTTCTCCTTCTTGATGAGCTCCGTCAGGGCAAAGGTCGTCCGCTCCACGATGAGGCCCGACTCGCGCCCGGGCCACGCACGGTTGAGGTTCCGGACGTCCATGTATGCAAGCATCTGTCTGCTGGGGTAGTGGACGTACACCTCCGGATCGGGCCACGAGTCCAGTGGGTTGGCCCATCTGTCACCCATCCTGAACCGGCGCTCACCCCACTCCGTCTCGATGGTGAAGAACTGGGGATAAGCGTCTCCCGGCCTCGTCACCGTGGACGCGCTCCGGTTTGCCCTGGGAACTACGAGTATCCTTCCCGCCGTCGGGCGGGCTTGCTCAACTATCAAGATTGCTGAGAGAACCGCCCCAGGCTCCTCGGGATGACTGCTCCCGAGGACGAGCATGGTCCCGCCCGGCACTCCGCTGTCCAGGACGTATACGTTGCAGTCGTTCACGGTGCCCCGCACCGCGGGCGAATAGTCGCCCAGCTTCTTGACCTCCGTCACCCCGGGCCCGAGCACGACGGGCTCGCGGAAATGTCTGTGTTCATAGAGCTGCAGCGCTCCGGGGACTACAACGGCCAGCCAGACTACCACGATCGCGAGCCTTGCCCGGGTCAGCCATGTCTTGTTTGACATCTTGTCTTTGCCGCCTCCCCTTCAGGCCGTCACTTGATCCGGAGCACGCGCAGCATGAATGGCGTCAGCACCACGAGGTAAAGGACCATCTTCTGGACATCCTTCGTCTTGAGGAAGTTGCATGCCAGCAATGCTGCGATCGCGGCTGTCATCACGTAGTAAGCTACGGTCACGGCGATCTCCATTGCACGTTCCCCCTTCCCTATCATCCGCCCACGAGAAAGCCAAGGCTCTTGCTAAACACCAGGTACACGGTGCCTAGCGCCAAGATGAAGGCGGCCGGCACGAGGCAGGTGCGCAGGAACCCCTTGTAGTACAGGCCATCGTACCCGACCGTCATCACGGCGGCCCTTCCGACGGGCGCGGTGGGAGGCAGAGCGTCCCCCAGCGGCCACATGGCTGCCATCCCGGCCAGAGCGATGATGGGGTCGTAGCCCTTCATGTTGAACAGGAACACCAGTGGAACCCCGAGGAGCGGAGCAACGGCATATTGGAACACGCCCTCGGATATCGGGAGCACCAGGAAGAGCACGGCAAAGAGCACGGATACCGGGAGGGTCACTACCGAGAGAGAGATGAGCCCCCTCACGCCCGAAAGCGCCATGATCTGGACGAGCACGCCGACCACCGTGATGGTGCCGACCAGAGGCAGCAACGAGTCCACCGTCTGCAGCGCGATGGAGACTACCGGGATCCGCACCGGCGTGACCAGCAGCACTGTCACGCTCGCAACAACAAACGCCAGAGGAAGCCCTACCACCGGCATGTGGAACGGCCAGATCCGTCCCGCAAGGATGATCGCGAGGAACACCACGAACGGGAGGGCCACTCTATACCAGCTCATCCCCTTGGGAGGCGCTGGGATCTCCTCTAGAACCCTCGCCACGTCCACGGACGTGCCCTTCCATCCGAGATAGAACATGGAGAAAAGCGCTCCCGCAACTGAGATGACGCCGAGCGGCACCGTGAACCCAACGTATGGCATGTTCGACCCAGCCGCCGCCATCATCGCCCACAGGTTGATGGGCGGCGCAGCCGCGCTCATCGCCGCGCACAGGAACACGATAGCCGCAACTCGTTCCCTCGATATGCCCATGTATACGAGGACCGTCCCAACCAACGCACCGACCACGAGGACCGTGACCGTTCCCGCTCCTGTCAGCGCCCCGGGTATCAGGAGGATGAGCGTGAGGAGCAGCAACAGCATGAACCTGCTCTTATGGAACCTCGAGATGATCGCCCGCACCATGTAAGAGACTCCGCCGGCCTCCTTGAGCAGGTTCATGAAGAAGGTTGCGGTTATGAAGATCAGAATCACGTCGAAGTAAGTGAAAGCCCCTTCCACAAGGTGACGGACAGGCACTCCAGCGCCGTGCGCGACCGCTCCAGCGAACGCGGCAAGCAGCATGGATAGTTCGTTGGACACGCGGAACACGCGCCCCAGAGCAAAGGCTGCGACCATCACCACGAGCACAAACGCCGCGTGGGCAAACACTGCTCCATTCACCTCGCTCTACTTGAGTCCAGCCGCATCACGTGAGCGGAAGCGAGAAGAGGACCTTGAACACGTACCCGAAGTCAATAGCCTCCTTCGTGCGGATGATTGGAATGCTCTTCTGCTTGGCGACGTTCGTGAAGTACCCGTCATGATCTACCTCTTTCCTCACGATGAGGAGGTCCGACTGGGGACTCACGGCTCGGTTGGACTTCTCGTCGTACTCGTCCGTCCTCCTGGACGATCCCTCGATCTGGGCCCCGATCACGAATATCCCCAGTTTGCGAGCGGTCGCGATGAGAGCGTTGATCCTCGCCACCTCTTCGTCGACCTCCACGCCTGCCGCGCCCATTCCCTTGAGGCTCGTGCCCATCGTGATGATGAGAGTCTTGTAAGCCTTGTCCTTGCTCTTGCTCGCGGACTCGAGATCGCCCGCCTTGAGCATGTCGTTTTGGTCACACGCAAGGCCGATCTGCTTGCACAGCATCCTGACCATCATGGCGCCCGGGCTCTGCCCACATGTAGTCACGACGACCGGCCCCTGCAACTTCGGCAGTTTGTCAGGCATCTCCAAGCCCTCCGGCTTTGCCTGCGCTCCCAAACACACTCCGGATGTTAGACCGGCCCCCAGTGTCACGGCGATGACCCAGGCTAGAACGGTCCTGGCGCTTCCGCGCGAGACAGTAAACATGTGTACCCACCCCCAGAATCGATATCCGATATTCGTAGCTGTATGTCGCGAACCGCGCCCACGCCTCCACCGGCTGACACCTCTTCCGTGCCCGGCAGCATAGCGTGGCGGGAATCGACCTCGCGCTCACCCGGTGCCCACCCGGCGCACGCAGTGGCCCGAGCGGTGCCCAAAGCCAGGGGCATGGGCATTGGGAAACCCCTGCCCCTGGCTCGCACACTTGCCACACTTGCGATCGAGTCCTCAGGTTCTCAGAACGTCTTCTCGTCGTACTTGGTGATCAGGGTCTCCGCGAGTCTCCAGAAGAGGTCGACTGCCTTTGCACAGCGGTCCGCCGTGTATTCGGTGAGGAACTTGACTGCCTCGGCCGGATCCTTCGCGTATAGCTCCACGGCCTGCTTCTCGATATCCGCCTGCTTTGCGAATTGCTCCGCCTCGAACGGGTCTCTTACAGCCCTGAGATCCACGATCATCTCCTGGTATCTTCGGTTCACGAGGTTGTCTACGAAGTTGAAGGCCCACCAAGCAGATTCCTTGTAGTTATCGAGACTGAACTTGGTTCTGTCGTTGACCGCGTAGTTGGCCGGCAAGCTGCTCACGCCGGCGTAGATCGGCACGTACACGCTGGTGTCGGGGTTGTTCAGCCCGAACCAGCACAGCCCGCCCACGCCGTTGGGCAGCCATCCCCTCGCCTGAAGGATCGTGTGGTACGAGCACCGGGGGATGGCGATGTTCCTCTCGTTGGGCAGGTCCAAGAGAGCGATCATGTCCGTTCCGGCGTGCGGCGTCGCGAACGGGCTCTTCACCCAGTTGCCCTTGGAATCCCGGACGAACCAGTCGGGGTCGTTGGCCTTGTCGAATTCGGTGCCTTCCATAGTGTCACGGTAAATCTTCATCATGTCTTGTATGGTGATCTTCCGCTCAGCCTTCACCGTGAACGGGAAGCGCGAACCGTTTGGATCGAGCTTGAGGGACGGAGCAGCCCAGGACAGCACACGCCACTCGCGCCTTCTGGATCCAAGCGAGTCTTTGGGGTTGTATGCTTCGTAGAAAAGGAACTCCTGGCCGCTCTTGGGATCCCACCAACCGTTCTCCTCGGCGACTGCAAAAACGTTCTTGGAGAACATGTAGTTGTCCGGATCGTTCGGGTCTATCTTGCCGATCCGGGACCGGTTGGCCGAAACGCCCACGTGTCCCTCGGGGATGCGCACCGCCGCCCATATCGCGCCCTTCTTGAAGGCGCCGGGGGGCATGATCTCGAAGTGCCAGACCTCATTCGGGTCTCCGACGGTCAGGCACTCGCCTGCGTCTACGTACCCGTATTGTTCTGCCGCAGCACCCATGAGCTGGATGGCTTCCCGGGCCGTCTTTGCGCCTTGGAGGCCGATTATCTGAAGGGTCTCGATGTACATTATCCCTTCAGTGGACTGGAGCTCCGGCCTGTTCCCGATCGTGGTTTCGCCCATTATGACCTGGTGTTCGTTCATGTACGGATAGGCCGCATAGAACCAGGTATAGGTCGTCTCGGGATACGGGAACTCACCGATCTTCGTGGGCGGGGTTCTGTCGGAATGCAGGAGGCCTTTGTAGACAGGCATCATTTCGCCGGGTTTGTGCTTTGCACCTGGTACGACCCACGTGCGTGCGTCGTACCACCCGTCGCACGTGTGAGCGGTCATGACGGATCCATCGGCTGATGCTTCCTTGCTGACCGGAATGGAGGTACACGCATACGAAGGAAACGCGAAAGCAAACACGAGGAGCGGGACCACAATCATCAGTGGGCAGACCAACCTCGCACGCGATCTCACGAACGATCCACCTCCGTGCTACGTGCTAATTGTCGTGCTTCGTCTATCCCGGATTCGCAGCAACTCTCCTCGTCCTACCACGCTCGTGCCTCGCGACGCTCATGGCGTCCATCCGGTTTTGCCGACGCAGAGCTACAGCCATTCTCACCCCCCAACGTATCCGAGCCGCTCGTCCGGGAACCATTTGGTGCCCGCAAGCCTGCATCACATACCTGGTCATGCCAGTTCTTGCCTGCTAAACCGAGCAACCTGATCTACGACATAATCTTACCACGCGGTCTCCCCCCCGTCAACGCGAACGACTATAATTGAAATGGCGGTTTACCGGCTCTTTTGGCGCCGCGAAGCCAAAAGATACGGGTGGAGCCGCAAAGCGGGGCAAGAGGAGTCTATGAGCAACAATGATCTCACGGCCAGGTTGCTCTTGGAGGTTCGTCCATGCCCGCTGAATGACTATAACGAGGAGGGATCGAGAGTGCCACGACAGATGAGGAGAGCGCAGTACCAGATGGACGACGGTGACGCCAAGCGAGTGCTGGCGGAGGGGGAGTACGGTTTCCTCGGAACCGTGGGAGAGGATGGCGTCCCGTATGTGGTTCCCGTCAATTACTGCTACCATAACGGGGACATCGTGTTCCACACCGCGCGCGAAGGCCACAAGATCGAGAACATCAGGCACAATCCGCAGGTCTGCTTCGCCGTCTGCGCCAATGTCCAGCTCGTCCCCGAGCGGTTCGCCACGAATTACGAGAGTGTGATCGTGTTCGGTCGGGCGCGGATAGTGGAAGACGTAGGGACAAAGCGAGAGCTCTTGTCCGCTCTCGTGCGCAGACTGACACCAGGGAGGGCGTTCCCTTGCCCGGACGGCGAGGTCGACGCGACAGGCGTGGTCTGCATCACACCAGAGCACATAACCGGCAAGAGGCGGGGCGGATCATGACAGCCCTCAAGGTCGGACGACCGAGTCACCAACCGGGGCCTTCCTCCATATCATGCAGTGCCGAGGTGCGTCCCGGCGCTCTCGTCAGGGTGCAGAATTAAGATGATACCAGCCGGGGCGTCCCCGCCACTTCACGAGTAAAGGAGGACTCCTCATGACACAGGAAGTCGAGTTCTGGTGGATCATAATCCTGCTCTTCGTGCTGCTGATCCCGTTGTTCCTGATATTCTTGGTCCCCTGCTTTGGTAAGTAAGGACGTGCGGTGACAGCAGCCGCCGGACGCGTGACACAAGGCGAGACGCCGCGAGTCAGGCGATCTCCTGGATCGGACGGAGGCCCGGACTGAAACGCCCGGGCCTCTTCACACGGCCTCTCCAAACACGGCGCAGTTGGTCGGTGTCTGCGTCGATCCCTCGGCTCTTACCCCATCCCGTTTGCCTCCGATGCCTCCGTCACCGACGATCTGGGGCCGCCGTGGGCCGGCCGGGAGGCCCAAGGCACGTCTCGGCCGTCTCGGCCATCCGACCCGGTCTCCGAGATGCAAGGCAGCAGTGGCCGCGCCGGGCAACCGGCTCACGGATGTTGTACTTCACCCCGCTCATGCGTTCTTTGGGTACGGATGGCCGGCTCGGGGGATCCAGCAGCGCTGCCCACCCACGCCTGCCACGGCTGCGGGCGAGATTTCGGGGACAGTGTCGGGGGAAAACCTGTTTGAAGGCGGGTGATGGCACGCTCTCCAAGACAAGGAGAATTGCATCGAACAGCTCTAGGAACGTCTACCACCAAGGTTACTCCGGCGCGCAATACTTGCACGCGCCCTAGACGTAAGTATGTAAGTTGCGCAAGGGACTTCGGACAAGAGGACTTGACCGAGCGACCTGGCTATCCATCACTCGGGAGGGGGGTACCTGACGTTGCGTGAACAAGCTGTGCTTGGGCTTCAGAGGAAGGGTCGGGTCTGGGCGTTCGGGCGGCTGATCAAGGCCTCCATGATTCTGCTCGGCTGCACGATCCTGCTGCTGGCGTTCTGTGCGCCCGGGACCCTCGCGACAGAAGTGTACAAGTCCGCGCACATCTCATGTTGGGAGAACTTCGGCTACTACTACGGCACTCTGGCAATCGGCGTGCGAGTGAATTACGGCACGACTTCCCAAGGGAAAGCGATCAACTGGGTCAAAGTCTCCGTCACTCCCTACTACGAGATATATCCCACAACTGACAAGGTCAAGACGAGCGTCGTGGTCAAGGGACTGCAGTTCAAGAAATTCGACGGCTCGTACTACAGAGACAATACCGAGTGGAGAGCGGACGGGACCAAGGCGGAGTACACCTACAATGTGCCCTGGGGCGACTTCTATGGAATACCCGAAGTATGGGTGTTCTTCGAGGTGGACGAGGGGATTCCGGAGTCACAACACCGCTACAAGTGGAACGTGCAGTATGGGTTCGAGCAGGGTTACTTCTACGTGAACAACAATGAGCCAGGATACGCCACTTACAAGCCTGGACCGTGCCCCTACTGCAAGCTGGGAAAGCCCCACCCCGGCTGATTCAGATTCAGCCGAAACGATACGGGGGCGACGGGCTGACCGCCGCCCCCGCACGCCCTTGCGTCGCTTCAAGAGCCTGCCTCACGGAACAGGTGTCTTGGTGAATCCGATGATGTCGTTCCACCACTGTGGGAACGGAGTCGTCTTCATGTAGATCGATCCGAACGCGTACTTGCCGAGCAGCCTGTCGCCGAGGGCCTTCCAGTCTTCGTGCCACGCCACCGCGTTGGTGTACGCAAACTGGTCGATCAGGTTGATAGCCGCCGCGCGGTCAGACTTGTACAGCTCCGCAGCGGCCTCTTGGATCATCGGAACGACCTTGTAAAGCATCTCCATCCTGGGCTGCCGGAACTCATGGATGTCCTTCGCAGCCGCCTGATATCTCATGTGGGCTATCTCCTGCACGTAAGTGTTCACCCACCAACCCGAATCCCGTCTAAACTCCTCGTACCTGCTGCCAATCTCGTAGAACTTGGGCAGCGCCTTCATGATCGGCCAAAGCGGAGTCAGGTAAGTGGTATCAGGAGCGCCATAGCCGAACCAGCTGACGCCCTTGATAGGATCAGGCAGCCAGCTCTTTACCTGGCCGATGTGGATGTAGCAAGTCCTGTGCATGTTGATGGACCGCTCGTAGGCGCCGCCGCGCGGGTCTGAGTTGGGGTAGCGAAGCGGACTGCCCCACGGCCCGGCCGCAGGCCCTTTGGAGAGATCGTACTCCGTTCCTTGATAGTAGTCGGCCTTGATGTCCCAGATGTCCTGGACCGTCAGCTTGCGCTCTGGCTTCACGGAAAGCGGGAACCTCGTATCATGAGGCGAGAGCTTGAGCGAAGGCGCCACCAAGTCGAACGCTCGCCACTCGCGGCGCGTGGAGTACACGCCTTCGTAAGGAGCGTAGTTCTCATACACGAGGAAAGGCTTGCCGGACTTCGGATCGTACCAGCCCTTCTCGACGGCGAAGGACACGATGTTCGGGGAAGCCATCACGTTCTCTTTGTCGTCGAGGTTGATTTCGCCGATTCGAGCGCGGTTGGCAGCAACGAAGAAATGGTCGTCCGGGATTCGGACCGCGGCCCATATGTCCCGACCGTAGAACTCGGCGACCCAGACTTCGTTGCCATCGGTGATGTTCATGGTTTCGCCAGGCCCGGTCCATCCGTACTGCTCAACGAGGTCGCCCATTATGCGGACCGCCTCGCGAGCCGTCGAGGCGCGCTCGAGAGCGATGTCCTGTGCGAACCAGCAGTCTATTAGGCCGTCGCTGTTCTTGACCATCGTATCGTAAATGTTCTGGTTGCGAGGCGTGCTGCGGTCGTAGCTGAAAGTGCTCTCCCCCATCGCGACGCCTTTCTCGTTCATGAAGGAATAACGAGAATGGAAATAGCGGTATGTGTGCTTCGCTTGGGGCATAGTTCCGACAACAGTGCCGCCCTCCGGCGTATGACCGTCGACCACTATGTTCCGCGTCGATCCCTCGGGCCAGTCATTCTCCGGTATGATCCACAGGCGAAAGTCGGCGACGCTGGAGTCGTCGTTGTGAGTTATGATCGTGGATCCATCGGCCATCGCCTCTTTGCCGACGGCCACAATGGTACACGCGGAGGTGATGGACGCGAGGAACATTACGACAGCGACTACAACGGAGAGCGCAAACGTCACCTTCTGCCGCTTCATGTATCCAACACTCCTCCCCATAGTTTGCGTTCAGGTCGTCATCCGAGCCACCGTAAAACCAGACGATGCCTTGCGTTCGTGCGTCAGTCCAGGCTTGATTTCGGTCATCACCCCTTTCAGTTCAGGAAAACCCTTGTGGGATCAGCCTGCGAGGGATCGTGCAAGAAGTGCCCGCACCCGTTCTCCATGACATCCCCGTAACTCGGGAAGCTGACGAGGAGTTCCTTCTCTGGGAAGAAGGCGTTCATCTGCCTCACGGTCTCGAGCGTCCCGGACAAATGGCGCCCAACCCGGTAATCCATCGTCGCTCCCGTGGAAACGTCATAGTCGCAGTAGAGCAAGCCCTTTTCCGCCGCCGTCTGGAGGAATTCATCCTTCCCGTCGAGCATGAGTTGTTCCGTCATTCGCCCGACTACACGGTCGATGAACGGCTCCGGCGTCTCCATGAGCACTGCTAGAGTGTCGCTATAGTCCCCCACTTCCCTGTGGGTAAGCCCACGAAGGTTCTTGGGAGACATCTCGCACTTCATGGGGAATTCCTGCGCGGTCAGCATCATCGCTGCCATCATGCAGACATCCGCCGAGCGCTCGTGTGCCACGTACGTCGAGACAACGGGGTACATCAGTGAAGCCTCGTGAAGGTCTATCGTAAGGTCGATATCTTCCTTCCGGATCAGCTCCATGATAGCGAAAGCCATGCGCTCCGTGAGCGTGCCGTCCGGTCGTCCCGGGAAACACCTGTTCAGATTCCTGAGATCCTGGTAGGCCAAGTTCTGCCCGGACGGGTAGTGTACGTACGTAAATGGGTCCGGCCACTGGTCGAGGGGAGCGGTCTCCCGATCACCGATCCGGTACTTCTGGACTCCCCACGCCGTCTGTATGTGGTAGAACTGCGGGTACGCGTTACCGAGCATGCCTTGAGTCGATGCGCTCATGTTGGCGTGGGGGATGATGAATACCTTCCCCTTCTCGACCTTGATGTTCTCCATCATGATGTACGTCGCCAGGGTCGATGCAGGCTCATAGGGATGGGTCCCTCCTAGCACGAGCATCGAACCACCGGGCACGCCGGAATCGAAGACGTAGACTGGAGTGTCACCCCAGGTACCCTTAAGGCTGGACAGATAGTCGCTCAGCATGAATCTCCTTGTGAAAGCGTCTGAAACCACGACGGTCTCCTTGTAGCTGCGGAGGGTCCTGAAGTCACGCCCTGCCGATACCGCAAACAGGAGTGCCAGCGCGAGAATAGCCATCTTGCGGGTCACGCTGTCATGCGTCACTTGCTGCATGGTCAGATCTCCCCTATTTGATGTGAAGCGCTCTGAGCACGAAGGGGATAATGGTGTACGCGTACACGATGTCATAGACCAAACCCTTGCGGGTATTCCTCTTGAAGAACGCACGAATCAGAAGCAGAGCTACAAGGCCTGCCATTAGGAAATACAACTGGTGGATCAGCTCTTGAAGAAGCACCAACGCAATCCCTCCCAACCGGCATCATTCCGAGACCAATCCCGCATCTCTCCGCAACCACCCCCGGCCGCTCCTTCGAAGCACCTCAGTGCAAGCGCGGCCCACTAAGCCAGAATGCCGCGGTTACTCCGGCATCGCTCGTGAGCCACGATCGGGGATCACAAGCGCATCACTTGCATCATTCGAGTCACTGCACAAGGAACGCCAGTCTGTTCGGGAAGACGAACATCAAGAGCGCCACTGCCGCAAGGAACAACCATGGAACCGCGATGGCTTTGAGGAACGACGTGTAGGTCCCGTCGTAGCCGACCGTATCTATGGTAACCCTGCCCACCACGCGGGACGGCGGCAAGCAGTCTCCGAGAGGAAACATGAGTGACAGCGCCGCGGCGACGACGGTCACGTTCGCTCCAATGGCGTTGAACCGGAAGATGAGCGGCGTTCCGAGGATGACTGCGCTTCCATAGCTCAGGGAGCCCTGGGCGGTCGGGCAGAAGAAAAGCGCCGTGATATAGATGGCCAATATCGGCAGTGTCACGAAAGTGATGGCGATTAGCCCGCGGACGCCCGTCCCGGCCAGGATGTTCACGAGCATTCCCACACTGACGAGGGTCGCCACGAGCGGGAATACCTGCTCGACTGTTGTCGTGAGTACCTCGAACCACCGCCGCAGCTTCCTGCGGGCGGGATCGACGGCAATCGTCAGCAGCGTGCACATGACGAAAGTAAGCGGAAGCCCGATGACCGGGATGTGATGCGCCGCATACTTCGTGGCCAGGATAAGCGCCACCAGCGCGACCAGGGGTGCCGAGATCCTGAACCAATTCATCCCCTCGGGAATGGGGGGCAACGAAGCGAGGGCCTCGTCCTTGGAGCAAGCGACGGTCCCGCGCCCAAGGTAGAACACGGTGAACGCTGCGACGATCAGCACCGGCACGAGGAGCACCAGGTCAAACCCTACGTAGGGCATGTTCGCCCCAGCCGCCATCAGCATGGCCCACAGGTTGATGGGAGGAGCGGCGGCGGAGAGAATAGCCATCATGAACACGAACGCAGCCCGTCGCGCAGGAGAGAAACCGAGAAACGTGAGCACCGTGCTGACAAGCCCACCGACCACTAGAATGGATACCGTGCCGGCCCCGGTGAGCGCTCCCGGAATCAACATCAGGACACCCAGCAAGGAAAGGAGCACCCACTTTCTCTCATAAAAGCGACCCACGAACAACCTCACCAACGTGTTGATCGCGCCGATCTCGGAGTAGAAGTTGATGAAGACCGAAGCCGTGATGAACATCAGCGCCAGATCGATGTAGGTGAACATGCCTTCGCCGAGAAGGCGCACCGGGAAACCGAACCCTCCGACGAGCGCACCCGCAATGGCGGTGATGACCATCGAGATCTCAGGCGACCTCAGCTTCCAACTTGCCAGCGCGAAGACCGCAATCATTGCCACCAACGTACACGTCGTCTGTGTGTACATGCTCATTCCACGGCCGTCCCCCTGTTCGCTCGTATAGACGCTTTGTGCAGAAGCCGAGGACAAACCCTATTTGGCGTACATTTCCTTGATTACCTGCGGGAAATCGATCTCCGCGTCGATGAACGTAAGCGGCACCTTGTTCTTGTTGGCGATCGCTGTGAACTTGCCGTCTGCGTTTCCGTCCTTCTTGACGACTATGTAGTCGGCGTAGGGGGCGATGGCATCGATGGACCGCTCGTCTGCGCTGCCAGGCTGGCCTCGCCTGATCTTGCCCTCGAGCAAGACCGCCACGATCTGCATCTTGAGGCGCTTCGCCTCCGCAATCATCCTGTTGAGCCTGGCTATCTCCTGGTCGATGGTGATTCCGGAGGCGCCGAGGCCCTTCGCGGTGGAGCCGATGACCACGATGAGCGTCTTGTAAGGCCGCGCTTGTAAGTCTTTCTCCCAAGGTTCAGCGTTGTAATCGAAATCGGCGGGGTCAAGCGCTTTGGACGTGTTTATCAACAGCCTGGCCATCTTCCCGCCGGGTCCCTGCCCCGCGTTGGTTAGGAGCATCGGCAGACCACCCTTCGGCGGGGTAGCGCCTGAGACAGCGGCGAAGCCCACTCCGACGTTCGCTAGTATGAGCAGCCCCAGGACAATGAACAGCAACGCCACTTTCTTCACGACAGACTCACACCTTTCAGTGCTGGGATGTTGGGCGACAGACCCTCATGCGCTCCACCTAATCTCATCATGAGTCCGATCGGTTGCCGGGATATTTCTATGGAATCCCTTCGAATCCTCCCTTCACCGGATGAAAAACTATGTTCAGGAAGAAAGTGTGCAGCGAGGCACGGGAATCCGGAGACCTGGCACACGGAGGTGTCCGGATCGGGCAAGTTCGCACTCTGGAGTTGATCCGGTTTCGTGGACACTCCGACCTCGTCACTCGTAGGCGGACGTGTCGTCCACCCGCTCCGCCGACAGCCGCGCCGGAGGCGCTTTCGAGGCCACCGCAGGGTCGCGCGGCTGAACGATGCGTTCATAGCGATGCGTTCATAGGGATACTCCGCATGCCATACCAGCCCAGTTGAAACCGACAAGGGCATCACTGGGGTCGTGTGAATTAGCAAGTACTGGGAAAGCCCGGCGATCTCCTGGCGCCACATCTAGATTCCGCTCAGGTAGAATACAGCCAGTTGTGTGCGGTCGCGCAGCCCGAGCTTCTCGAGTATCACACTGATGTAGTTGCGCACGGTGCCCTCGCTGAGATACAGCGTTTCAGCGATCTCACGGTTGCTCAGGCCTCGTGCCACGAGTTCAATGATGTCTCTCTCCCTGTCGTTGATGCCGTGAGCGGAGAGGCGGGCTGCAATAGCCTTTTTGTCCCCTTCGTCTCTCTCTACGCCTTGCAGGAGTCTGGGCAGCTTCGTGACGATCGCGTCGCCGAACACGCTTTGGCCGGTATGGACGGCCTTTAGCGCAGGGATTATGCTCTCGAAGTCCTGCTTTAGAATGTACCCTTTCGCCCCGAGGCGCAGCGCTTGGACGATGTACTCGTCGTCCAGGAACGTCGTGAGGAAGAGCACCCGCGCGTCCGGGAACTGGCTCAGCACCTGCCTGCACGCCTCGAGCCCGGTCATGCCCTCCATGCGGATGTCCATGAGAAGCACATCGGGCTTGAGCTCGGCATACAACGCCACGGCCTCGCGCCCGCTATGCCCGGCTCCAACAACCTCAACATCGCCGTGGGCCTGCAAGATGATCTTCAGCGATTCGCACACCAGCCTGTCATCGTCCACGACCAACACCCTCACGGTGCTGCCCCCCTTTGCGGCGCACTCCTCCTCTTCGGAACTGACACGAAGAGCCTGAACCCTCCCCGGTGCTCTACCAGGAACTGCCCGCCCAGGGCCGTGACGCGGTCTTCCATGCTGCGCAAGCCGAGGCCGTGATCGATGGTCGCGACCCCCTCGTCCGACACCGCCCCGGCTCCGAAAGCCGAGCGCTCCCCCGCCTCGGAAGCCTCGGGGGCTGGGCCGAAGCGCGAAGCGGCTCCCGCTCCCGCCGCCTCTGCGTCAAACCGCTCCCCCCGGCCGGGTCTTGATGACAGACCCGTGCCGTTATCCCGCAGCACCAGCTGATAGAAGGCCGGGTGCTCCAGAAGCGCCAGGGTGACCAGGGTCGCGTCCGAGTGGCGGATGATGTTGTTCAGCCCCTCCTTGATGATCGCAATGAAGCAATACGCCGCCTCTCTGTATGGCTCGCTCTCAAGTCGGTAGTTGAGGTGGATCTCGCAGAACGAGAAGCCGCGCACAAGCTCCTCCACTTGTGTTCTCAGGTCGAAGGACTCGTCATAGAGGTCGTGGACGCTGGACCTGATGCTATCCATGGCCTGCGACAGAGTATCGCGGATCACTGACAGGCTCGTTCGCGTTTCATCGTCCTTCTGAGTGACCATCAGGGCGCCCACCTGCAGGATGGACCGTGACAGGAGATGCCCGACGTGATCGTGGATCTCCCGGGCGATTCGGCCGCGCTCCTTGAGCGTCGCCAACCGGATCTCGTCGTCCTGCCTCTGGAGCAGCTCCTTGTTCTTCTGGGTCAGAAGCGTGGTCAGCTCCTGCGTGCTGTCACGCAACTCTCTCAGTTCCACCTGCCTCAACCGGGCTGCTTCTGAGCGGACCCTGAGAGCCCAGGAAACTGCGATCAGTGCCGCAACGGTTGTGGCCGGAGCGACGGCGAGTCGCGTGAAGCATGCACCCAGCGCGCCTGCCGCGGCCACCGCGCTCCAGACGGAGAGGCCCTCGAAGGCATCGTAGTACACCAACGGCAGGCACAGGCAGAGGCTGGGACACGCCGCGCTTGCAGCGAGGTACGATCCGATGCTGACAGCGCGAAACTGCCTCGACGCGAGGTAGCCATTCAGGGCGCTAACAGTCACGGCCGCCAGGACCGCCGCGACAGTCATTGCGTCGACGGGTCCGGTGACGAGCTGCGTGACGCACAACGCCAGCAAGAGTAGCCTGTCCACGGTATTCGGCATCGCCAAGACTCCTTCCAATCCAAGAATAGTCTACCACATCGATCACATTACTTCTGTCATATCAGGAACTGATTTCTCACACTTACGTGGGCGGGCTCCGCGACGGTAGGATGGAAGCGACAACGAGACGGGAGGCGGCAACATGCTCATAAGGGTGAACAACCTCGTCAAGAGGTACGGCAACTTACTGGCCCTTGATCACTTCAACCTCGAGGTGAGAGAGGGCGAGATCCTGGGCCTTCTGGGCCCCAACGGGTCTGGAAAGACCACGACCATCAACTGCATCCTGGCGTTACTGAAATACGACAAGGGAACCATCCAGGTGTTCGGTCGGCCGATGACTCCCGACGCGTACGAAAGCAAGCGCAACATAGGCGTAGTCATGCAGAACGTCGCGGTTTTCCCGGAGCTTTCCGTTGAGGAGAACGTCGACTACTTCTGCGGCATGTATGTTAAGGATGCCAAGGCTCGACGGGCACTGGTGCAGGAGGCCATCGAGTTCGTGGGTCTCACCGGGTTTCGCAAGTTCCGTCCCAAGAAGCTCTCCGGTGGACTGCTTCGTCGGCTGAACATCGCGTGCGGCATCGCTCATAAGCCCAAGCTCATCATCCTCGACGAGCCTACGGTGGCTGTCGACCCCCAGAGCCGGAACAGCATCCTCGAGGGCATCCGAGACCTCAATCGGAACGGCGCGACGGTGGTGTACACGTCGCACTACATGGAGGAGGTCGAGCAGCTGTGCAGCCGCATCGTGATCATGGACAAGGGGAAGGTCCTGGCTTCTGGCACGAAAGAAGAGCTCAAGTCAATGATCAACCGCGGCGAGACCATTACGGTCGAGTTGTATGCGCTTCAACCGGACGACTTGACGCACATTCGACAGCTGCCCCACGTAACCCAGGCAGAATACGGGGACAATCGCCTCACGATCCGGTATGACAACGGCCAGCACAATCTGCTCGCGCTGTTGGACTACCTCAAATCGCGGGGCCTGTCATTCGAGAAAGTCTACTCCGAGCGGCCCACGTTGAACGACGTGTTTCTGGAGATCACCGGGAGGCAGCTGAGAGACTAAAGGGGGTATCGACGAGCATGGCTATGCATGTGTTCAGATACAGGTTGAAGTGCTTGTTGAGGGACACGGAGATGCTCTTCTGGACCATGGCGTTCCCGATTCTCTTGGCCACCATGTTCTACGTCGGCTTCGGGAATCTCATCGGGGCCGACGCCTCCTTCGAACCTGTGAAGGTGGCCGTTGTAAACTCGCCTGCTTATCAGCGAAATCCCTACCTCAAGCAGATGCTGGCAGGGCTCTCGACGCCGGGCGCGGACCAGCTGCTCGACCTGACAGTGACCGATGAGGCCGGAGCCGAGAGGCTCTTGGACAAGGGGAGCGTCGCCGGGATCATCACCGTGGGCGATGTCGACGATACGGCCGATCCCGCGGCTGGCCCGATTCGTCTCACCGTGACCCAGTCTGGCCTTGGCCAGAGCATACTCAAGGCGATCCTCGATGATTATCTCCATGCGTCCGCGACGGTTTCCAGCGTTCTCTCTCGGAACCCGGCTGCCATCGCGGAGCTCATCGACAGGCTCGGAAGCCGCGAGAGCTACACGCGGCAGATCTCCTACAGCAAGGCAATGCCCGACACCGCTCTGGCTTACTTCTACGCGCTGGTCGCAATGGCGTGCCTCTATACGGGCTTTTGGGGCATGCGTAACACCATAGACCTGCAGGCCGACCTGTCCGATCAGGGGGCGCGGCGCAGCGTCGCGCCAACCCACAAGCTCACTGTGGTGCTATGCGACTGGGCAGCGGCTTTCCTTATCTGCTTTGTCGAGATACTGGTCCTTCTTGCGTATCTAGCATTCGCCCTGAAGATCGATTTCGGCGACCAGATCGGTTACATTCTGTTGACCTGCCTGGCGGGGTGCGTCGCGGGCGTGTCGTTCGGGACTCTATTGGGCACTCTGTTTCGAAAGTCAGAAGGCGCCAAGGTCGCTGCCTTGGTTGGAGCCACGAACGTCCTCAGCTTCCTGGCGGGGCTGATGTTCGTCAACATGAAGCACATCGTCGCACGGAGCGTGCCCATTCTCTCGTACATCAACCCGGCCGCCCTCACCTCCGATGCGCTCTACAGTCTCTACGTGTTTGACGACCATCGTCGGTTCTTCCTGAACATCGGCCTGTTGTGCGTCATCTCCGCGGTGATGTGCTTCGTGAGCTACCTAACGCTCAGGAGGGAAAGGTATGCAAGTCTTTAGGACCTATTTCAGAGTGATGCGGGCGTCCGCGGGAGTAATATCCGTCTATCTCGTAGTCTTCGTCGGGATGGCGATGCTGGTGACGCTGACGCCCTCCCAGTCGGCGGTCCCGGAATTCAACGAAACAAGGACTCGGGTCGCCGTCATCAACCGCGACGGCAACGCCCCGCTCGCGCAGGGTCTGGCCGACTACATCGCCGACACCTTTGCCGTGGTTCCGTACGAGGACGATCCGGAGAAGCTGCAGGACGGTCTCTTCTATCGGGACGTGGAGTACGTGGCGATCATACCCCAAGGGTTCTCAGCAACGTTCATGGCGAGGGGCTCTGGCGGGCCTGAAGACGCGGGCCACGCCGGCGACCAGGGTCATGCCGACACTAAAGGCCTGGCAAGCGGACAGGGGCAGCCGGTGGAGGCCGCGGGCCCGGTCGACAGCTCGAGCCGCCGGACCGGGGCTTCGGACGAGACAGCCGTCACACAATCGGATGAGGCAGCCGTCATACAAAAGGTCATCGTGCCGGCGTCCGCGACTAGTCACTACGTCGACATGCGTATAGACGAGTTCCTCAACGCGGCGAGCATCCATAGAGATCTCGGGGATCCCGGGGATGCCGGGGAACGCGGGGATCTCGGGGTGGCGGACGCGACGGGCGAGACTGCAGAAGACCGCCAGGCGCGGCTGGTGGCAGCGGTCAGGGCTGACCTTGCGGCCGAGACGCAGGTCAGTATCAGGATCCCGAAGGGGCGTTCGGGAACGTCGAGAGAATCCGACAGCAAGTACGCTACCTATTTCGCGTACCAGTCATATGCACTTGTAGCAATGGTGATGATGGGCATCAGCTCGATAATGATCGCGTTCAACAGGCGGGACCTGCGCCTCCGCAACCTGTGCACGCCGGTTCGGCAGCGGAGCTTCGATCTGGCGCTCGCCGCCGGGCACGCCGTATTCGCCCTCGGGTGCTGGGTCATCATGGCGCTCTTTGCCATCATCTTGAACGGCACAGGCCCCCTTGCC
The DNA here is from genome assembly GCA_024653485.1 of Bacillota bacterium. Lineage (NCBI taxonomy): Bacteria > Bacillati > Bacillota > Bacillota bacterium. The sequence goes on from JANLFY010000019.1 coordinate 37,186, forward strand.
TCGGGACACGGATGGCTGTACCTTGCCAACTCTCTCGTGCTTACCGCAGTGGCGGCTGCCATCGGGTTCGCGGTGGGTCACTTCGTGAAGACGAGCAGCGGCCAGTCGGGTGCCGTGAACGTCATCTCTCTGGGCATGAGCTTCCTGTGCGGCGTGTTTGTGCCTCAATCGATCATGAGAGAGTCGGTGCTCGCCGTCGCCAAATTCCTTCCGGTTTACTGGTACATCCGAGCCAACGACGCCATAGCGGCGCTCGCGGACTCTGCGTCGGGCAGCCCCTATCCAATCTACGGGTTTATGCTGGTCCAGTTCGGGTTCGCCGTCGCCATGTTGTCAGTGACGCTCCTGTTCAGCAAGGAGCGTCGTCTTGCTGAGCTGTAGAGCTGCTGGCCGTAGAGCGTCTGCGACAGACTATGCTGCAGCGGCGGCTGTCCGATAGGATGGCTGCCGCTGTTGGCGTCGGGGCGGGCACACCTACGCCCTGGTTTTGGATATTTGGCTCTAACAGATGGTAGTTTCATATTCCCACATTGAGTTGCTCGGTAACACTCCTCCGGTGTCATGAACTCAAGAGAGGGGTGCATCCGAGTCGTGTCGTAGGACTCCATGTAATCCGCTGCTTGCTCGCATCCATCGGCAAACGTATCCAACACATGCAGCGATAGGCATTCGTCTTCCAGCAACCTATGAAACGCCTCTATCTCATGCTCCACACCGCAACGGCTGCAGGCCTCCTCAAGTACGTCCACCGCATCGCGGTTCTGGACGAGCCGCTCTGATGATCAGACTTGAGCTCCCGGGGGGCATTGCGTCTTTTTCATTAGGGATCCCATCGCAGCTTCAATCATACTCAGCAGCTATCATCATGCGAGACCGAGCGTAGGTACTCGGAGGTTCGCGCCGCTGATTCAGTTACCTTCTCAACGAACTCATCAGGAACCATGAACCTCAACAAGCCAGCCATTTGCTGGCGGATCTCGTGATAGCGCCGGCAGTCGTCGCGGTTCTCGATCTCGGACATCTCTATCGGCAGAATGAAGAACGCTTTGTCTTCTGATAGGCGAGACACGTTCCCCTCGCCTACGATTCTTCGGAGTTCCTCAAGGGTCTCATCAAAGGGTCGGAGGCAGTGTCTATCGGTGATCACATTCCCCCAGTAGAGGTTTCGCATTTCAGAGTCGTAGTTGTCGTGAAAGCGCGCCCAAAGGGCGTTGTCTTGGGCCTCCAAGGGAGTTGTCATCGAGCCTCCCACACCGCTCGCAAACATGCAAGGGATCTTACCTAGCGCCATAGGTTGCACAAACCCATACCTTATGTCCACTGCGGTATTGGTCTGCCGCAGTACCTGGCGGTACAACTCTACAGCACCTACTCGATTCCTCTCTAGCAGGCCGGGTGCAATCTGGATGTAGATCTCCCCACTTGGCTTGTACGGCTTTTGTGTTCTCACCGACAGGTGCAGTATCCCGTGAACCAAATAATCATTTCCAGCATCCGCCAACGATATTAACTCAAGTCCAAGCAATTCTCCTTCCAGGATCGACTTCTCAAGCCTGGCGACGTTCCTTGCAATCCATCGATAACCATAGTCTCCCTTCAGCGAACCCTGCACGGGATTCTTCGGTATTACGTCGAAATGTGTGAACTCGACCGCAAACTGACGCGACAGCCCACGCGCAATTTCCATCATCTGACTGGCCCATGTGTCACTTCGTATGTGGTCGAAGTATGCGGCGGACGCTATGACCCACCGAGTGTCAGCAGGCCCTATCAACGTGACAGACATCCAACGCTACCTCCTTTTACGCCATGAAAGGAGCCCTCACTTCTTCACTAAGGACTATGAACCTCAACCTCGTGTGCGACCTTCAAGCCTGCTATTGCTACCTGCAACACGATGCGCTCGAGTTTGGCTTTCATCGTTGCGGGGATCTGGGTCTTGCTGACAACCTCCGCAAAACGCAACAAGCCGTCAACTGTGCTGTACACGATGTCGGGTCGCTTTGTGCACTTTACTAGCCCCTCCGTCACGGTGGATACTGCCCTATTGACCCATATCTCTGTAACATCAGGTCTTGCCTTCAGGGCTGCCACAAGCGAAGTGATTTTCGCCCAGTGTTCCGGAGAGCCGTGTTGCTTGCCGCTATCGTGCACCATGACAGGTCCAGCCACGGCTGCAAGTAGGCCTAGATCCAGACCTGTCTGCTGGATTCGAACGAACGGCTCCCACGTATTATCCCAGAACGACATGAAGTCTAGGTTCAGTGAACGTAACCAAGAGGAAACGCCGGTTTCTGATGCTTCAACCGCTGCGGTGGCATTCTCCCGAAGCGCGTCGAGGACCTGATTCCACTCCTCCTCTGGCCAGCCCCCGCCTCCCGCGCCTGCCTCTGCGGCCATACCTGACGGGTCTACGTATCGTAAGGGATTAAGGGCACAATATGCATACGGATTCGGCCCCTCACCCAGGGGATCGGGGCTCATAAACCTTCCTACCTCGGGATCGTACAACCTTGCTCCGAAGTAGTACAGCCCAGTCTCCGCATCCTCGGGCTTCCCGGTGAACTTGTGCACATCCAGCCCCGCAAGCGTCCCCTCCGCCGTCACCGTGAGCCCAAACGGCTCGTATTCGTACCGCGCCACCACCTCGCCGGAGGAGTCCGTCACGGCACGTATGGAGCCCACAAGGTCGGTGTGGAAGTAGAATGTCCCGTACTGCCCCTGCGGCAGCGGTGGGTCTCCGATGCCTGTGTGCGTCACCACCTTCGCAAGGTGCCGGCCGCTCGCCACGATGTACTTGGTGACCTTCACCCCGTCCGTCTCATACACTATGTCGTTGCCAAGGTACAGGCTGACTCGGGTTGTGCCTCCGGAGGTAGCCGAGATCCTCCTACCGAAGGCGTCGTAGACATAACGCGCGGTTTCGGTCCCTCCGACTTTGACCTGCGCGAGTCTTCGGGCCCCATTATAGAGATACTCCGTCGTGGTACCCGATGCCTGCTTCCGTGTGAGCCGACCGTACTTGCCGTACCCGTATGTGGCATTCCCTGCCGAGGCGAGGTAGTTGCCAGGACTGTAGGCGTAGCTCTTCGGCACCCCGCCATCCCAGGCCTCGGATAGCCTGTTGCCGACCTTGTCGATGGTCCGAGTAAGCCTTCCGAGAGCGTCATACCTGTACTGAGTGTAGAGGGCAGGGTCGCCTGCGTCCTCGGAAATCCTCCTGCCCCTTGCGTCATAGGTGTAGGTATGGACTGGCTCCGTCGTCCCGGGTAGATCGGCCGATGTGGGGTTATCCCATAGATCGTAGCCGTAAGTAGTCACCTGCCCCACAGCGTCGGTGACCTGGACGAGCCTGTCGAGGAGATCGTACCGGTACCTTGTCGTCGCGACCGTCTCGGGGCTTTGCGCGACGAGCTCCTCCACCTTCACCAGCCTTCCTGCCGCGTCATACCCCCGCCTGGTCCAGTTCGCGTTGGAGTCTATCGCTTTTTCGTATCTTATGGCGCCGTCCGGGTCGCTCGCGAGGACGCCGTACTCGAAGGCGTGGACCGCCCCGTCGGCATAGGTGACCCCGGTCTTTCTCCGGAACGCGTCGTAATTGTAGCTCGTCCTGTGCCCTTCGGCATCCTCTACTGCGGAGAGCCCTCCGAGGGAGTTGTAGAACGCCTTCTCCACCGACTTCACTACGCCGCCAAGAGGGCGCCTGAGCTCGACGAATCTCCCCAGGGGATCGTACACCTCTGTCAAGGTGTTTTGGTTTTCGTCTCTTACCGTAACCGTTCGACTGACGTCATCGTATGCCCAGGTCTTGCTCGACGTCACTCCTCCCACGGCGGGATAGGTGGCCTGGACTAGGCGCCCCACGGAGTCGTACGTGTACCGGTTCGATGAGCTTGTCGTCTGGTCGCGCGTGCCGTATTCTGTTGTCCTGCCGAAGAAGTCGTAGCTCGCGAAGGTGGTGATGGTGGATGTGGAGCCGTCGGCCTTCTGGACGGTGGTGCTGCTTGTGATCGGATAGGCGTTGTACTGCGAATCGTAAGTGAACCCCGTGCTCTCGGTGCTTCCGTCAGGGTGGCGGAACGTCACCTGGGTCATGTTGCCGGGGTAGCTTGTGCTATAGCCATACTCGATAGTAGAAGTGATGCCTCTCGGCAGCCACATGAGCTCGCGCCCTGTGACCTGGGCGGAGCTTACCCGCACGCTCGACCCGAAAGCGCCGGTATAGCCCACATACACCCGGAACTCATAGTAGCCAGGAGAGAGCGAGATGTTGAACGTGCAGGTACCCGACGCTGACGAGAAGAGATATGACCCGTGGTGATGGTTGGCATAATATGTCCACGTAGTCGTCCCAACGGGTCTATAGTAGACCGTGTAGTCAACGGGCTGTCCGGGCCAGGCGGCAAACCAGCTCGTCTTGATCGTGGCGGAATGGATCCTCTTGCCCGGAGTCCAGACCCATTCCCTCCCGGTATACATCGAAGGGCTCGTCGGCCCGGTGTAGGTCACTGTAGGCCCCTCTCCGAGATATCCGACAAGGGCAGTCTCTTTCGTGACGTTTCGTTTGGCCTCATCGAGCGTATAGGATGTATGCCGGTAGTACTCTACTGAGTTCACAGTCTCCAAGAATTCGCTCTTGTGAACCGGGAGGTGGTACGGCAATTCGTATTCAAACTCGGTGCGCCTTCCGAGAGAATCTCGCTCTTCCATCAGGTCTTTATACGAGTCCCACTTGTAGCTCACGGTGCTCGTCCGGACGGTGGTGCCCTTGATGAACTTGGTCGTTTCAGTGCTTGGGACCTTGTAGGCATAGTACTCGTAAGATCGCTCGACGGCCTCGGCCATGTCAGAAGTCCCGATCCTATGCACTTTGAGCAGGTGGTCTCTCCCGTACACCCACTCCTCGCGGGCGGGACTAGCCGAAGCGTCGGAGACGTGCTTGAGCTCCTCTCGCACCGTCCTGTAGGTCTGCGTGGCGCTGTCATAAGCAACATACGTAAAACGCGACCGGTTGGTTGCGGCGGCTGCGTCCAGATAGTCCGCTCGCTCCAAGACCCGGAAGTAAGTGAGGTCCGACCCGTCATTCACAGCCGGATCGTCCCTGTTGAAATCCTTGTGTGCTTCCCCGTACACGAACCTTGTCGTCCCTTGTGTGGGATGAGTGAGCTGCGTGAGGTTGACGTAGTAGTTGGTGGCGGGGTAGATCGTCTGATGATCCGCCGAGTCGACAGAGCCATGAAAGCTTGCGCCTCTCACCTCATACGCATAGGCGGTCACCCGGTTCACGGGGTCCGTGACTGTTTCGAGCTTCCTTGAGTTGCCGATTCCAGTCGGCGAAAGCGAATAAAGCCACGTCTTGCCTCCCGTGGTCATGCGCACCTGTCCGGGCGTGCCGTAGTCGAACGACACGACTCTCCCGACGCTATCCTTGATGCTTTGCAGCCGCCAGTCAGAGCCTATCTGGACGTAGTTGAACCGGATCTCGTTGTTGTACCGGTCCTTGATCCCGATGGTCTGCCCGCTCGAGGCAAAGTACACACTCCTTCCGTCCTTGAACTTGAGCACGTACGCCGAGGACCACGAGCCGTTGGAGTAGGTACCCGAGTCGTTGTCGAACACCATGTCCTGTAGGGGGTACTTGTCGAGGTGGGATAGGGTATTGAAATTCACCTTGTACACGGTTCCGTCTCCCATGTGGAGGTACTTCGAACCGCTTCCAGCAGCCTCGACGGACGGGAAGTTCCAGCTCCAGCCGCAGCCCATCCCGTGGATTCTCTCTAGGTGGGTGGGTGACGTAAGCGTGCTCTTCACCGTGGCATACGTGACCTCTGACCCATATTCCTCGCGTCGCGTTATCGTCACTTGTATGCCGGGGGTATATGCGTACGCCGTCTGGCTTATGTACACCCGTTCGATCACGAGATCAAGCCCGTTCCTGCCCGGAAGCACGAGGTCCCTCTGCTTCACGATGAGACCGCCGCTGCTGGGGTCGATGGTTTCCACAATGCCCGAGAAATGGTCCTTGAAGGGTAGTACGCGCTCTGAGTTGTACGCTGACGATGGGTCCACGATCGATGGGACGCCCTTCTCTCCCCCTTCGTCCCCCGGCTCCTCTTCAGCCGTCCGAGGGGTTATGCGCCTCACGCCTCCTGCGGGCGGTGTTCTCTCCGGCCCTCCCGAAAGAGGAGGCGTTATGGGCGAGCTCCATATTGCGTCTGCGGATTGACTACGCTCACCCACCATTGAGACGCTTGGGTCTTCGCGCGGCTCTATCCCCTTGGCCAGGCCTCTGAGCTGAAGAGCCTCGCACATCTGGGACAGCTGTCCCCTTATGTCTGGGACCCGTGCCTTCCCTAGCTCAGTCACCACGCATGACAGCACACGGCCTGCACTCTCTCGTGTCTCGACAGGCTTTGGAGCGCCAAGGAGAAACAGCAAGGTCAGGATCTCGTCTTCTGATAGCCCCGCCGTGCAGAGCACCCGCAAGTCGTTCGCCGACACCCCGTAGGCGGCCGATGCAACTTCGGCGAGGCGCTCGAGCCGGGTCGGCGAACCTTGCGCGAACGCTCCGATGGCCCTACGCACTTCCTTGAGTTTGGCAAGGAACTCCTCCACCTTGGTCCAGTCCACCGTCCCTCGGGCACGAAGGTGGATGACCGCCTCGACCCCAACGCCGTACCTCGCTCCAAGCCCGTACGCCTTCAGCACTTCCTGTGGGTCCACGTCCAGTTTGACCGCGAGGTCGACCACGTATTGCGTGTCAATAGTGAAAAGCCCAGACCCCTCTACCTCCCGGGATAGCGGGGTCGCAGGGCTAGCGAACTGGCCGCCTGAACTTGAGAAAGCCGCAGGAGACACGATGACACTCGCCAGCATCGCGATGCCAAGGACAAGACACGCACGCTTCGCAAGTGACATGGCAGGACCCTCCTCACATGTCTTTCTCATTCGAAGCCTCTTCGGCTATCCTCGCTACTCATGATCTTGAAAGTCACCAGGATGACAAGCTCCGTGGTCTCGCTAGAGTCCTTGGTGGTCGAGAAGAGCTTGCCGATGATGGGAATCTCGCTCAGGACGGGAAGACCATAGGTCCTCTGAATCTCGCGTGACTCGATGAGGCCTCCTATTGCGATCGTCTCCCCGTTCTTGACTCTCACCGTGGTCTGCGCTTCCCTCGTCGAGATTCTGGGGTACCCTTCTTTCGTGAACCCGGTAATCGCACTCACCTGGGGGTAAATCGTCGCGGTGATCTCTCCCTGGGAATCTACCCTGGGGGTGATCTCAAGCCTCACGCCCGTGTCTATGTACTGTATCTGCTGCCAGGTCGATGACCCTGTCCCTGGTTGAGTACCAGTATGTACCGGTCGCCTGTCATAATCGTCGCCTGCTTGTTCTCCAGCGTGGCTACGGATGGTCTCGCGAGCACCTTCGCCTTGCCTCTCTCGATCAGGAGGTTGATGTCCATAATGAGGCTAAGCGACGATCTTATCCAAGGACGGAGCTCAATCTGACCTAGGGATCCTCCGCCTGAGCCAGGCGTGCTGCGTGGTTCGGCTTCCTCCCACGACACCGTAAGCCCCGGCTCCCCCAGGGGGCCCTTCCAGCCCACCCCGAGGCGGGACAGGTCATCCTGAACGACTTCCACCACCTCGACCTCGATGCCCACGACCCTTGGGGGGATATCGATGGACTCTATTGCCGCCACTGTCCTCTCGACATCAGCCGGCTTCCCTGAGACAACTACGAAGCTGGAGTCACGGATCGGTGTGATCCTCACCCCGGGGAACTGCACGAAAAATGACGATAGAGCCTCCTGTGGGTCGAGATGGTCAACTCGCACTACCTCCATTGCCTGCCCGTCCGTGCTCTGTGAAATCGCTGACAGCCAGGGCGTGAGTGCCGCTCTAGCAGAGTTCACCTCGGAGTAAGCGCCCGTCACTACGACTATCCCGAGATCGGGAAATGGGGTGGGAACCAGGCTTGTCCCCAACGTCCTTATCACATTGCAGAGGCTCTCGGGGCCAATGGAGCCTGTCTCCAGTACGAAAGATGAGGGGGCTTCGTGGGGAGCACCAGGCCATACTCCTTGAGCCGGGTAAGAAGCGTCTGAGGCTAGGGAGTGCACAAGGAACACTCCTGTGTCTTCCTTTACCTTGAACCCAGCGGATGATGACAAGATCCTAAGGGCGTCCTCAAAGGGAACCTCGTTGAGGCGGATAGTGATGCGATTCTGAATCGAGTCTTCTATCGCTATATTGACCCCGGCCTGCGCTGCAAGATCCCTGAGGACAGCTCTAATATCCTGGGACATGACGTCGCAGGAAACCGGTGTGCGGGCATCGCCGTAGGCTGGGGTGCGCGGCACAAGGACTAGACATACTGCACACAGGAGAGTAGTCACCAGGGGGCGAACTGACGGCGCCCGTGAAATGCCGGGTTCCTTTGCTGTGTTACGCCTGTACCCGAGTCCCTTGCAAGACTCTAGCATCTCGCCTTACCTCTAACGCCTTGGGTGTCTTCCTGCTAGATGCGGCGCTGCAGAGGGTGATGCATATCATGACGGGATCTGGTATGACAACTCCTGTACTTTGCGAGTTTCTTATTCTACAGTGAATTGGTATATCATTCTTAGCAAGTCAACCATAGGTAATACATTCTGTTATTAAAGGCGATCCCCCCTGAAAAGGATAGGAACTAGAGGTCGCTGACCGCGGTGCCGCATGCATGCGTTCATTGCCTCATGATAGCTGCGTCCCGTCTCAATCGCGGACCGCTACAGCGCCAGAGGTCGCTGTCATGGGGCACCTCATTGCGTAGAGCCGGGTCGGGACTGAAAACAGGACCAGGCGATCCGTCAGCGCCTCTTCTTGGTTCGTGACACGGGACTGTGCTCTCAAGAGCCGTGACCCCACAAGACCATAGAGCTCGTCCTCAAGCTGCCGCCATGGGAAAGGCAACACGCGCCCCCGTGTGCGGCTTCTTGCGGCCGGCTGCAAGAGGAGGAATACGATTCTTGACGTCCATGAGGCGGCTCCGCTACATTACGCCCCTCCGCCGCAGCAACCACCATCCCATGATACTGCGGTGATATCGCAGCTGCCGACCGGAGCATTCCACAATCGCCAGGCACACCAGGGATCACATGGTCATGATGACCGAAGAGTGCGAGGCTACCAATGCAACACGACGCCACGGATACAGCGTGCCAGCTGACAACCGCGCGATGAGGCAGCGCGGACTTGCGTGTGGCAACCCGGGGCGCAGATTCGGTCGTGGGCCTCGCCAGAGCCTGCAAGTTCAGGCCTGGGGACCCAGGACCAGAGCGCACGTACCCGATTGGCGGTACTGTGCGCGGATCATGCAGGCCGAAAGACCGCAGCTCCAAAGGGTGTGTACATCGTCGATAGGGCATGTCCGTCGAGTAGGATACCATTCCAGCAGCAGTGAAGGCACATGCCAGCAGACTTCGAGGAAACAAGTGGCGATGAAGGTGTTCAGTCTCCTGTGCCGAAGTGTGAACTTGAGGATGCATCTGTGGACCTGACAGGGATTGTGGTCTCCAGCCCGGCGAGTTACGCAAACTTCGCCGGGATCGAAGTGGGACCGTTCGATTTCAAGCTCGTTTTTGGGCTCCGTGTCGGCATGGATCCGCCGAGCAACGTACAGACGGTCATCATGAGTCCGGAACATGCAAAATCCCTGGCAGCGCTGCTCTCCGACTCCGTCGCTGATTTCGAGAGAGAGCACGGCGTCATTCCTCATACTGCCAAACCCACGAAAAGGCAGAGGCGGGTGGACAGGGATGTTCAGGACGACCGATCCGTGTAAGCGGGTTGTACTGCTCAGAGCTGACACGTGGGCCAACAAGATCACGAGAGACCATCCAGAAGCAGCCGGCCTTCTCCCGCAAGTGAGGCACTTGGTTGAGGACCCCTACTACATAATATACGATGAGACTGACGCACGACCTGATGTTCACAGAGAGGAATACCGGGATCTCGTGGAGTTGCCAGACCGACAAGAGCTGCGCGCTCAAGGCTGTTGTGGAGTTCTACGACCGCGAGCTGGAAAGGCCTGGGGAGGTTGTCACCGCACACATTTCCAGTAAGGTGAAAGGCAGGATGAAGAGAGGGGTCATCTATGTCAGACCCACGAAGAGTTAGCGAAGGCATCACATTCGACTATGACGCCAATTACGATGTCCTATACCTTTCGATAGGAAGGCCGGTTCCGTCTTACACTGACGACGAAATCGACGGTGTCCTAATCCGCCGAGATTTCGAGACAGACCGTCTGACTGGTGCCACGATCATTGGTTACAGGAGCAAGACGAAGCAATTCCTGAAGAAGACCATACCGTTCTACGTTGACTTCGCCTCCATCGATCGCCATATCCGCAATCGCCACGTGCGTTCTAGCGGATAGACAGACTGCGGGAGGAACCGACCGATGGAAGGAGAAGCGTGGTGAAGCATCCTTGTGCTGCGCGCCTTACGTTAACGCCGCAACTCATGAAATGGAGGGACACGTGAAGGACACGTGAAATCGAGGACCACGCGGGGAGCCGGCTCTCGTCGGGAGGGCCCGGGAGGGTGTGTGTGCGTGTAAAGGCGCGGCTGCCGACATACCGCTTCCGGTGCCGCGCCTGCCAGCGCGCGTTCACGCAGACTTGCACGAGGCTCACGCGAGTTGCTCCACCAGCGCTCGAAGCCGCTCGACCTCCTCTTGCCACCCCCTCACGATGCCAAGCTGTTCATCTCGCTGAAGAGGGTCTTTCACGTACCCTTCGGCCATCTTGTGGAGATAGGCGTAGTAGGCCGCCAGCCGGTCCAGTGGCGCGGCGATCCTCGCCACGGCACTGGCATCCCGGTCCTGGAGAGCCAGCTCCAACTGCTCGAGCACTCGAAGCCACTCGTCCACGGACATCGAGGCGTGCCGGCGGAATGCACGAACGAGCCACTGTCGCTCGAAGACCGGACGGTCTCTCCAACCCGCTGACTGCTCGGCGAGAGTCTTGCGCACCGAGCGGCACAGAGCCGACGCCTCCTCGAACTGCTCCGGGCTCAACCCGCGCCCATAGGTCGTTTGCCCGAGAGTCGCACGCGCGACATCTTGACGCTCAGAATCTACTTGTTGACGCTCAGAAGCTGGGTGCCCTCGGTGTGGATGCCAGGAAGGTGGGACCTCGGATGGCGGACGGCCGGACGTCTGATACGCGGGATGTGGATGCTCGGGATGTGGATGCTCGGCAGATGTGAGCCCGCGGGGCGGGCACTCCACAGCATGCTTGGAGGACGGGAGGCTGATGCCGGCATCAGCCAGCGCCTGCACCGAAGAGATCTCCTGCCCGCGATAGCGCGAAGCCATGGCCACTGCTGCGGCGAAGCCGGCCCCCGCAGCCTCCACCGGCAGTTCGTATGCGCTGACCACCGCCCGGAGCTCGCTTTCGGATTTCCCCATCAACGCCGCCAGCCTTGGGATCGAGGAGAGTGCGGTCTGGGTAGGGACAAAGCCCGGTCCAATCGCGAACACCGCGACCTCGGTCCCCTCAAGCTCTTCGCTGAGAGTCGTGGCGAGGTGGACTTGCGCCGCTTTGAGCGATTCGTACGCCCCCATGTAGGCAAGCCCCGTGGAGGACACGCACGCGAACACGCCGCGATTACGGGCGATCATCCCCGGGATGAAGGCGCGCGCCAGCAGAACCGGCCCCCGCAGGTTCACGCGGTAGCTGGCGTCCCAGGCCCTGATATCCACGTCTTTCACGGCGCCTAGCGGAGCGACCGTAGCGTTGTTGACCACGACGTCCACCGGTCCGAACGCGCTCTCCGCGCGTCGTGCGAGATTCCTCACACTAGCCTCATCACCCACGTCGGTCCGCACAAACAGCGCGACACCTGGGCCGAACTCGCGATCGAGGCGTTCGGCAGCCTGGCGTCCGGTCTTCGGATCGATCTCAGCAACCACGACCTTGCAGCCCAGCCACACGAGCGAACGAGCAGCTTCATACCCGATTCCGCCGCCCGCCCCAGTGACGACGGCGACTCTGCCCGCAAGCGAATCCCGACGGAGACTCCCTGTCTCGATTACCAAGGGACCGCCCTCCTCATGGCCGTCATTGTCCTCATGGTCCTGAATCGGCCGCTCCACCCACGTCCGCCCGACCGTCGCCACCCGCGCCGGCTCAACGACGCACTCTTCAGGACCGGCCAGCAGTCATGCATTGGACCAGCATGAGCACGCCAAACATGCCGTGGACAAAGTGCCCCGTGAAGACGAATCTCCATTCGCCGGCTATATCATGGCTCAACATGTACTCATGGCCGATATCGTTGAGCATGACGACGTCGACCGCAAGGAGGAATAACGAAAGAACTCCCATCACAAGAGCGGTGCCTCTCAGTATGCTACCGCCTTTACCGTACTTGGACTGCAGGGCCAGGTTGGTCAGGCCCAACAGATGAGCAAGCGAAATGCCAACCAGAAGAGCCGCCACCGCCGCCCCCATCCACTCCGGCCCTGCGGAGCCTGTCTTCTCAATCGCTGACTTGATACTGGACAGTATCAGAGTGTTCACCGCAATCAGGCCAAGCATGATAACGCTTGCCATCATTGTCAGGCGGTTCATCTTCTCCATACTCATACGGCTCGCACCTCTAGCCCCCGGCTGTCCGGCGGTCGTCCAGCCACCTTCAAGCAAGCAAGTGCCTTCCGCAACTTCTCGGCCGTACTCCGCCTCCACGAGCTTGAGCAGTATACACAGCATCAATTCGCCGGTCCCAAAGGACTTCCTTCGCGCACTTCCAAGCAGTCGAGAATCTTCTGCCAGGCTCGATAATCCCGGTCAGCTCAGTCCCGAGCGAAGATGCTCAGGCCTCGGGTCCGTCGAGCGCGAGCGCTATCTTCTGGCCGAGCAATCTGACACCGCCACACAGCCCCGCCTTGCCGGAACGCTCGCTTTCGAAAGACGCGAGCGACCTATCTTCGCCCGCCGTCCCACACCGGTTGGCACCGGTTGGAGGAGCGCCCGAATTCGGCGAGTCCGGCGAAGTTGAAGCCCTCGGAGCCACGCGAAACCGCGCGCCACCGCCACAGGCAACATGGCCAGCCGAGAGCACGCTGTCAGAGCACGCTGTCCCAGCAACCCCAAAGGGCGGCACTGTCTAGGGCGTCGGCCCCTTCGCGGCCGAACCGCGACGCGAGTATCGGCCGCCTCCGCTCGCGCCAACTCAGCACGTAACCACGCACGGTGCAGACCGTACGAAGGAGACCCACGCCGCCAAAGCGAAGTTAACAGTGCTAAGGAAGAACCTCAGAGCGCTCCGGAGTGCCGGTCGCGCGCGGCGGGCGCACGCAGGCGGTGAGTCCGGCAGCCTTCATGAACAGCCCGGGTAGACCGAATGCCCAGGTAGAGAGAATGCCCGGGTAGGCAGGGTGGACAGAATGGCCGCTCAAACAGAATGCGCGGGTAAACAGAATACACAGGTAGACAGAATGTCAATCTTGATGGCGTGGAGAAGTGGACGGGATGCGCGAGCGGACAGCGGGCACAGATAGACGGGGCGCGGTGGATGGCTAGGCACGCTGTTCGCGGCGTCAGACAAGCTCATGTCAGTGATCGCCCTCGTGGGGCATAGGACGCACAACTGGAATCGCAGTCGACACCGTCTTCCTCGACGCCGCCTTTCTCGAGTGGCGTGTCTCGAGGGGTTTGAGTGGTCGGTGCAGACGGCCCATGCGTGGAAAGAGATGCAGGAGGCGTGTGTGGCGTGGGGAGACATGCAGCTCGCGTGTCGCTAGCTCAGGCGTCGGAAGATTGCTCGTCAGGGGCTTTCGCATCGGCAGCTCGCGCAGTTGACGCCCGCGTCGTGCGGTCGTATCTCGTCCGGCATCTTGCCTTGGACGTCCGCTCCGACCAACCACCCCAAGCGCTGGTCAGGCGCTTGGAGGCGGTCCAGGTCGATCCGGTGAATCTCCTGGCCAAGAATCACGACTTGGTCCTCCACTGCCGGCTGAGCAGACGCCGAGCAGGGTGCGTAGACTACTACCAGGGACCGGACGCCCTCTTCGAATACATCGCCGGCAACCGCACGCTTTTGCCGCTTGAGGACTTCCCGCTCTTTTTCCCATTCATGCGTCTCCGCGAAGAAGCCAACAAGGAGACTCTGCGCTGCTTGGCCGGTCCCGTCCGTCAGGTGCTCGACGATATCGAGCGGGCCGGTCCCCTTACGTCACGGAAGATCGTCTGCGCGGCGAAAGTGTCCGGGTACTCGGATCCCGAAGCGACTCTGAGAACCAAAGCTACCAGCCTCGCCATACAACTCCTCTGGGAAAGCGGGATTCTCACGGTCGTCGGCCGCAGCGGGGCGGAGAGCCTGTACGACTTGACCGAGCGCGCCGTCCCTGCCGGTCTAGTGGTGCAAGGGCGTGAGATGCCGCTCGAAGAAGCACGGCGTCTGTTGAGACATAAGTATTACCGCGCGATGGGCGTGTTCGACGCGGGGCACGTATTCTTTGGCTGGCAGCATCTTACCGCGCGCCAACGCCTCGAGGCGCTGGAAGAAGACGAGCGGAGCGGCGTGATTGAGCGACTGCCTATCGATGGCGTAAAGCGCACGTATTGGGCGGTCGCGGGCACAAGAGAAAGACTGGCCGCGCTTGGCGGCGAGGCGGACGCATGTCACGGCGTGCGGTTCCTGCCACCCTTGGACAACCTCCTTTGGCGAAGAGAGCGAATTGCGGACATCTTCGACTTCGACTACAAATGGGAGATGTACATGCCGGCAGCAAAGCGAAAGGGCGGGCCCTACACCATGCCCATGCTGCGCGGGACGGACTTGGTGGGCCGGCTCGACGCTCACCTTGACCGCGCGTCATCAACCTTGGTGGTCGACGCGCTTCGCTACGAACCAGGGGTCAAGGCGACGAAAGAGCTGGAAGCGCAGGTCGAGGAGGAGATAGATCGACTGAGAGTTTTCTGCGGAGCAGAGCGGGTCGTTCGCAAACCGTGACGACCGGCATGGAACCTGTGCAGGACCACTGCCGCAGGCCGGCGGCGTGGGCGGCGCGGGCGAGGCGGCCAGCGGGCGGCACGCGGCAGCGCAACAGCCGCACGGAGACGAAGACCCCTGGTCGTATGCAAGGTGCTTTGTCTGCTGTTCCGGTGAGCGCTCAGGATATCAAGGTGAAAGGCAAGGATTGGGACGAAACCTTCACGCCCTTCATCTCGACATCCCCTTCCTTACCGCACCGCCCTGTGCATTCCTGGAGCCATTGCAGCCGCAATGACCCGTTCGCTGTGTCTTGGCCTCCAGGTCTTCTCTCAATACGCCATCCTCATGCCGTTACGCCTCGGACTAGCGTCGGCATGGCACACTCTGCGTGGCATCGATCACTGTACCCTGCGCATGACCCTGCACATGCCCTACCTCCTGCTACCAGTCGCCGGGCCATTTGACCCGAGTTCGACAAGGCCTGGGCACACAAAGGGGCTGAAGTGCAGTAATGACGG
>JANLFY010000020.1 GCA_024653485.1 Bacillota bacterium
AGATCCCCGATCCCGAAAACCCCCTCTGTGTGCCCTGTCACTGTCGAACCCGGGTCCAGGCTTCTAACGATATGCCAGCTGTGGGGCCCCTTGCCTTCGTTCGAAAGAAAGCACGGCGCACTCGTCACGAACACCTGAATCGTTGTAGGACTTCGCTCAGACTTCGCGGGGCCCCGCGTCTTTGCCACAATCTCAACTTGCAGCTCTTAGTCATGGGAGGCGTGACTACGTGCTCGAGCAGATCGTCGCAGAACTGGGTGCCTGGAAGAGATTGGGGCCGATCAGAAAGCGTGATCTCCTTGTCGCCGTGGCTGCGCTCGTGGATATTCGTTGTCCGTTCACTGCAGCCCACTCGACGAGAGTTGGCACGTATAGTGAGATCATCGCTCAGGAAATGGGGCTCATTCCCAGCATCCAAAAGAGTTTGAGGCTGGCTGGACTCGTCCATGACATCGGAAAGATTGGAGTGCCCAAAGCCCTCCTTCAGAAGAGCGGCATCCTGACAGAAGCAGAGAGCGCGGAGATTCGCAAGCATCCCCTCCTGAGCTACGACATCGTCTCCGACGTGCCCGGCCTTCTCGCCATCGCCAACATCGTTCTCTTCCATCACGAGCGCTGGGACGGGCATGGATATCCGTACGGAATTCGGGGTGAGGAGATACCTCTTGGATCGCGCATACTCTGCGTGGCCGACAGCTTCGACGCTATGATCAGCGAGCGCCCGTACCGACCGGCGGTCGCCGTTAGCGACGCCCTGAGAGAACTAGAGCGATGTGCAGGTACGCAGTTTGATCCTGATGTGGTCCAGTGTTTCAAATCATACGTTCAACAGAGAGGCTTAAAGCTCTCTCCGAACGCGACAAGCAAGCGCTCCACATCCAGTCTTGACCCCAAGCAGCCAGACTAACCAACGCAACCAGCGCGTTGCTACCATCAAGTTCAGGGAGTGCTGACGTGTGGCAAACAAGGAAGTAGTCATCCGAGGTAGGACGGTGCAAGAGGCTAGCCTCGTAGCCAGCAGGACTCTGAAGGTCGACAAGAACGGTCTTCGCATAGAGGTGATGTCGAGAGGACGACGGGGTTTCTTCGGCTTGTTCAAGCGCCCGGCCGTCATTAGGGTGACGGTCGTCCCGCCGGGTGATGACCTGAAAGACAAGGAAGAACACTGCGGGTCACGGCGCGACCATATCGACGGGATGGCCGCGGTGAGTGGTGGCAGACTGCAGTTGTGGAACCCGCGCGGCAAGGGACAGCCTGCAGTGATCATCCCGACGTCAGGGGCTATCCTACGTGTGAACGGCGTCGCCACAAACGCCCCTAGACCAGTGCGTGAAGATGACGAAGTAGATGTGGAGCTTGTGAAGGAAGTCCGTCCTGGCCGGGTTGAGGTCGAGGTCTCTCAAGACGGCCTTTCGGCGACCGCAAAGGTAACCCCGCAGGTTACCATCAGCCATGAACTAGTCGACCAGGATCCCCAGAACGTGCTCGAGTTGCTGACTCGCTCCCATGAAGAGCGAACCAACGTTATCACTGCTGCTCAAATCGAAGAGGCATTGCGGCAGCAAGGGGTGACCTTCGGGCTCGATCACGAGGAGATCATGCGGACAGCTGATGCAGCTGACGGGGTCCCACGAGTGGTGGCCAGAGGTAAGCCGGTCCAGGAAGGGCGGAACGGCTTTGTCGAGTACTTGTTCGACTGGAAGCCAACGGAAATCGCGTATGCAGATGACGAAAGAGCCGATTACTGGGAACGGTACGTCTTCCCTTCCGTAAGGGAAGGTGAGGTGCTGGCCGAACTCCGCCCTCCAGTGGCGGGTACCCCAGGCATGAAGGTGACTGGAGAAGTGGTCTTACCTCGTCCTGTCAGAGAAGCGGTGTTGCGGGCGAAGGACGGAGTCCGGATCAGCGAAGACGGCCGAAAGGCTATTGCGGCCATCGCCGGCAGGCCCGTGCTTGAAGGCCGTTGGACGCCGTACCTGAGGGTCGCGCGACTGATGGTGCACCCAGGCAACATAGACATCAAAAGCGGGAACGTGCGCTTCTGGGGGGATCTACTGGTCCTCGGCAACGTCACAGAAGGGGCCGAGGTGTGTGCTCACGGCGATATCACCATACTGGGGGATGCCACTGGCGCCGTGATCCGAGCAGGCGGTAGAGTGGTCTGCCGCGGGAGGTCAATCGGGTCCCGCATCTATGCGGGTGGCCTGAACTCGTTACACGCCCGACTGGCCCCCATACTGAATGACCTCCAAGAGGCGCTCGTCTGGATCATTCAGGAGACGACTAGGATCCAGCAGCATCCCTCCAATCAAGGGAGGCTGGAGAAGGGCGACATCAACAGGGTCGTCAGGCTCCTCGTCGAGAGGAAGAGGAAAGAGCTCAACGAGATCGCGACCGAGTACGCTGCTGCCCTTCAAACTGCTAATCTGCCGTTTCCGAATGCCGTTCGTGAGTTGGTGCAGGATGTCATGAGCATAACTGTCGGTCCGATAGCTCGGACGGGCCCTATTCCCGACGACCTGAGGAGGGTACTTGAGAAGAAGGAGGAAGTCGACTACCTGGTCGACTCATTGCCCGATCATCCGGGAGACATCATTTGCTCTTATGTGCAGAACAGCGTCCTGGAAGCCAGCGGCAGCATCACAGTGGTGAATGAAGGCTGTTTCCATTCGACCCTCCTCGCGGGCAAGCAAGTTGAGATCAAGGGTGTCTTTCGTGGTGGAAAGATACAAGCTGCGGGGAGCGTATTCGTCAAGGAGGCGGGATCGCCTGGGCTGCCCGCGGGGAAAGTCAAAATCAAGGTTCCAGAACAGTCCACCGTGAGGATTCTCAACGTCCATCCCGAGACGACTGTCCAGGTCGGTCGTCGCTCCCACGTTTTCGATAAGGAGAACGGTCCCGTGAGGGTATACCTCGGGCCGAATGGAAGTCTCGTCATCGAAGATTTCCGAGTATGATGCGGAGTTTTCACGTTCAGATGGCGTCCGCTTGATGCAGCGTTCTGTGACACGAGGACGTTAAGCGCGAGAAAGCCCGGTCCCGTCGGGACCGGGCTCGGCCTGTGAAGGAGACCGCAAAGCCTCATTACAGGGAATCGACGGTTGCTCGCGGCATCATAGCTGCACGGAGTCAACAGACACGCTGCAGATTCTGTCGATGGGAATGGCGATTGCCCTGACCACTTGGGTCTCCACCAGTTGTCCGCCGCTTATCGTCTTCACCACGATGCAACCGTCGTTGCAACCCACCAAGACGAGGAATTTGTCGATTATCTTCCGGATCTTGGCATTGAGGGCCTTCTTGCAGCATTCACCGCATTCGAATTCGACGGCGAGACAGAGCGACTCAAGATCTCCGATGGGTTTGAGCGCCCCGAGCAGCGGATGAGGAACGATGCCGGAATCTATGGGGCCCTTCGTCTCTTGTTCTTGCATCTTCTCTTACCTCCCTGTCACTTGAGGTTGGGCATGAACCTGTCTACTGCCCGTAGCAGTCTATGCTGGATGTACTGAAGGTGTTACTTGTGCTAAGGCCGAATCCTCGCGCCGATTTCCTTTATACTCCGTGTCGCTTAGGAGCCAGCGATGGCGGGTTTGCGGGCTTGGTGCTCGCGCACGACCAAAAGATACCGAGTCGGGCGGACCGGCCGTGAGAGTTCGTGAAGACTGCGCCGGAGGCGCGTGTTCCTGCGGGAAGCGCGGGAAGCGCGGAGGAAGGGCGTGCCCGGCAGGGAGCCCTTCCTCCGTGTGCAAGTCGGTCCCTCTCGCGCGGGTGTGGGAGGTTCTCTCAGTTGGGTTGGCTAGGAGCGGGCTTGCGCTGCCTGGTCCCTCGCGGGGCCGACTCTGACCGGGAAGAACTCGAACACGAGGTTCAGCACGATGCCGAAGATGGCCGCGGTCGCGATCGCCGGTAGGTTCATGCCGAATGCCGGGATCATCCCGTTGGGAAAGGCGAAGCTGCCTCCGATGCCGATCACCAGGACGGTAGCGGCGACCGCAAGGGTCCTCGCGGAGAAGAGGTCCACCCTCTCAGAGATCATCAGAGCCACGCCCTGCACGCCTATCACGCCGAAGAGGTAGATGGAGACGCCGCCTATTACGGCTCCCGGCACGCTGCTCACTGCGGCAGCCAGCTTCCCGAAGAAGGACAGGCCCATGGCGATGGCGGCCGCCAGCACGAGAACCGGAACGGAGAAGTTGCGAGTGATAGCCATGACGCTGTTGTTCTCGCCGTAGTTCGTGCCTGCTGGTCCACCGATCGCTCCCGCGATTATGTCTCCGATGCCGTCACCGATGAGATTGGTGCCCAAAAGGCTTGCGATGGGATAGGTTTTCTTGCGTCCGAGTTGCCTGGCGAGGTTGTTCACGTACAGGTCTATCTGGTAAAGGTGTGCTGTGGATTCCGGGATGGTGGCGATGGCGATGGGCATGATGGCAAGAATCGCTGCGGGGCTCCACGACGGGAATGTGAAATGGGGGGCGGTCACAGCGGCGGCCTCGCCTATCTTGGCGAAGTCCACCAGCCCCAACGGTATGCTGACAACGTATCCCACTGCCACCCCTAGGAGGACCGGGAGTTGCCCGAGCGTTCCTCGGAGGTACACCGAGAAGAGGATAGTGGCAAGGAGCGTAACGATGCCGACAGTCCAGTTGCTCGCGGTGCCACTCATCGCCTCGTCGGCGAGAGCTATTCCGATGACCATCGCCACGCTGCCCGTCACGACCGGCGGCAGCACCTTCTCCACTTTGTCCCTTCCGAATCGGTTTATGACCGTGCCTGCCAGGATCGAGACGAGACCCGAGGCTATGATACCGCACTGTGCCTGAGAAATCAGTGCATCAGGAGCGACGGTCCCGAGCGCCTTCACGCCGGTGATGGCCGCCACCGCGGCGATGTACGAGAAACTCGAGCCGTAATAGAGAGGGATTCGACCACGGGTGACCAGGATGAAGCCCAGGGTGGCAAGACCGCTAGCGAATAGCGTGGTGGATACGTGGAATCCGGTGAGGAGTGCCACTAGCACCGTAGCCGGGAACATGACGACCACCTGCTGCAAGGCGAAGAACACTAGTCTCCACGCTGGGGGCGTGTCATCAGGAAGGTAGCCGACGATCTGGGTGTTTGCCTGAGTAGACATACTGCTCGACCTCCTATGGTGTTGATCTGTTCGGTTACCCCCGGAGCGGGACACACAAAAAGGCACTTCCTCCTGCCGGACAGGAAGTGCCTTGCAATCAAGCGTGCCTGCTCATACTCCCTTGCCGGCCTCGCTGGACCGTCTTAAAGGGTAACCTTGTCTTAACTAGCAGTATAATGTCATGTCCCCGAGCGTGTCAAGAAGAGGTGTCGAAGAATGTCAAAGCTGGCGTCCGCAGGAGGAGGAAGCGAGGAAGATTCGGTCTTCGCGTGAAAGCCGCGTCCGTGCCGAGCCTTTGGGGTCGACGGGCATCGTCCCCGCGGCGTTTCGGGATTGCCGGCGGCGCGCAAGGGAGGGTTGGCTACAGGGCACGAGCGGAGCTGCCCCTCAAAACCTCGCGTGGCCACCAGCAATCCCGCGACACAGTGATCCCGCGACACACTGAAATGGACCGCCCGCGGCGCAAGCAATCTCACCAGGCTAAGCCTGATCCGGCGCCGCAAGCGCTTCCTGCGCCGCCCGCTGTGCCGTTCGTCCTCGCCACGCGTGCAGCGCCAGCGCGACGCCGATGATTCCGTATGCCACGAACACCCTGAAGTACTCCCCCACCTGAGGCACGCCCAGCAACTTCTGGCCTGCAAGCGGCGACACCACGAAGAGCGTGTGGAAGAGGATCACGCCTACTATGGCATGCCATATCGTTGCGCGCTGCGTTGTGGCGCCTCCCACGAGAAGAGCCGCTATAGAGAACATGCCGACCTGCTCGTGGCTGTTATAGGTGTTCAGCGTGCCGATGTTCTGCAGGAAGACGAGTTGTCCCCAGGCGGCTATGACCGTGGAGAGTATCATGGCTATGATCCTGGTCTGATTCACCTTGATCCCCATGATCTCCGCGATGTGGAGATCCTGCCCAACCGCTCGCATGTCTTGTCCCAGTTTGGTCCTTAAGACAAAGGTTATTGCCAGGCACATGAGCGCCCCCAGCGCCAGCGTGACCACGGGTATGCGCACCCCGCCCACGAACGGCCAGATGATCATGTCGAGAGACTGCGCGGTGGCGATCAGGTCGACCGTGTTCCGCAGGCCCACTCCCGACGGTAGGAGAAGGGAGGGGTTCTTCATGGGTATGACCGACCCGACCAGGAAGAGAAATATCAGCTGGTAGATACCATTGACGAAGAAACCCAGTATCATACTGGTGATCATCTCTCGTCCCTTCGCCATGTTCAGCACGTGACCTGCAAACCATCCCGCAAGGACGGCTACGGGGGTCGCAAGCAGACACGCGAGGAGGAGACCTCCGATACCCGGCACGCCCCAGTACGTCACCACGATTATCGCGGCTTGGCCTGCCATAGCGCCTATTACGATGCCGAAGTTGAGTCCCATCCCGGCGGTCACCGGGATGAGGAGCGACAGCACCAACAGGGAATTGCGCGCGAGTCGCGTGACCACCTCGTTCAGCAGAAATGTCACATCCAGCCCCGCGACGATCACCATCGCCAGCGAAAGGGCAAGGAACAGGGCAGGCACGCTATTCGCCGCAAGCTGGCGCCGGACACCGGAGAAGACACTGCCGCCCGCTACGGCTGTGGTCTTGGCTCGCGAAACCTCTGCCATGTCTCTACTTACCTCCCGTCGCCCGCGTGAGAGCGTAAAGGATCATGCCGTTCGAGATGATGAGTCTTGCTACCTCCGAGATGTCGCCTTGGATGACCCTGCTTGTGACCGGAAGCGCGATCGTCAGAAGGGTCTGAAAGAGGACCGTGCCCACGATGACGTTGGATATGGTCGCCCTCTGCAGCCGCGCACCGCCGATGAGAATCGAGGCGACCGCCGGAAAGGCCATCATGAGAGGTGCCAGGTAGAGCTGGAGGAACCCGTAGCTTTGGGCGTACACGATGATGCCGACGGCACCTAGGACCGTCGAGAGCATGACGCCCGCAGCCTTCATTCGCCGGACGTCAATGCCCGCGGATCTTGCGAAGAGGGGGTTCGTCCCAGCGGCCAACATGGCGATTCCGAGTTTCGTCCGGAAAAACAGGTACACAAGGAAGCACAACAACAAGAAGAACCCGAGCAGCCCTCCTGAGACGCTCACACCGAACACGTTGAATACCAGGAAGTTGTTGAGCACCTTCCCGAAGTGATTGCTCAAGGTTAGGGTATATCTGAGACCTTGCCCACCGATAGCCCATATGAGCGCCGGGTTCTTGAACGGAGCCATCAGCCAGAAGACGCACATCAGGGCGACTATGGAGAACCCCGCGTACGTTCCGACCATCATCTCCTGTCCCCTGACGCTCTCGAGAAGCCTCGCGTACGCGTACCCGACCAGGACGGCGAGGGGCACTGCGCAGCCTACGGCGGCGAAGAATCCCGCGAATCCGCGAAGGTTCATCTCCATGCTGATGAGGGACCCTACGAGGCCACAGATGATCCCGAGTGGAAGCCCGAAGTTGAGCCCCACACCGCACGCGATCGTGGGCACCATGGCGAGCACGAGGACGCCGTTCATCCCCACCCTGATTAGGGAGTCGCTGATGAGCTGGGGCACGGACATCTTCGTGGCATAGGCGACCGCGAAGAGCGCCGCGAGGAAGCCCGCGATGATCAGCCTCGGGACCCCGATTTGCTCGACTAGCTGACGAAGGTTTACGCGCACTGCTACACCGCCTCCTTCCGGATCCTGGCCCCGCCAGCCATCATGAGGCCGAACTCGGCATCGGGCGCGTCGGGCGGCAGGATGCCCGCCAGCTTGCCGCCGTACACTATGGCGATTCTGTCGCATATCTTTCGCAGCTCGCCGAGCTCGCTCGACGTCATCACGACGGTGACGTTTCGCTCCCTATTCAGGCTGACCAGCAGGTCGAGCACGAGTTTCTTCGCGCCCACATCGATGCCTCGCGTCGGCTCGGACACGAGGAGTATCTCCGGATCGAGGGCGAGAGCCTTTGCTATGCACACTTTCTGTTGATTCCCACCCGAGAGCCTGCGCACCGGTTGGCCGGGCCCCGTACACCTGATGTCGAGCTTGCGAATGACCTCTTCTGTATGGGAACGCAACGCGGCGCGGTCCTCCAGCTTGAGCGCTGGAACACGAGGCCACCTCGCCAGGAACTTGTTCTGAACTTGCATCGCAACGGTCCCAATGTTGCGCTCGATGGACTCGTCGAGGAGGAGACCCACTCCGCGCCGGTCCTCGGAAACGAACGCGAGCCCCATCCCTAGCGCGCGCTGAGGGGAGTTGAGCGGCACCTCGGTCCCGTTCTTGCTGACCTTGCCTGAGGCGGGGTAGAGGCCCATGATCCCGTTGGCGATGCCTATCTTACCGTGCCCGGCTAGTCCGCCGATACCCAGGATCTCGCCACGACGGACGGCCAAGGACACGCCTCGGACCACCTCCCCCGGCATGTTGACCACGAGGTTCTCAATGGCGAGGGCTATGTCCTCGTCCGAAGGGTCTTTGCTCCTGCCGGGAAGGTCGACCTTCTCGACTTTCCTTCCGACCATCAGCTCGGCTATCCTTTCGAGGACCGCTTCATCGCGAGAGAGCCTCGACACGACCTCGCCGTCTCTGAGCACCGTGATCTTGTCGGCCACCGCCATTACCTCGGCAAGGCGGTGTGTGATGAAGAGGATCGCTATACCTTCGGCTGCCAGGCGCCGGAGCGCGTCGAGGAGCCGTTCGGCCTCTGTCTCCGTGAGCACCGCGGTCGGCTCGTCGAACACCAGGATTCTGACGTTTTGCTTGTCGATCTCTCTGGCGATCTCGATGAACTGCATGTACCCCACGGGAAGCCCCGCCACCTGGATCCACTCGTTTATGCCCAGGTCAAGGCGGGATAGTGCCGCGCGGGCGTCTTTCCGCATTGCCGGGATGTCCAGGTAATCGAGGGCACGCGTCCGGCATGATCTGCTGACGAGATTCGGACGCGTGATCTCTCGGTTGAGTTTGATGTTTTCGGTCACGGTGAATCCCGGAAGAAGCATGAACTCCTGGTGCACCATGCCTATGCCCAGATCCATCGCAGCGCGAGGTGAGGGGATGTCCACTTTCTGGCCGCCCACGAGTATTTCCCCCGAGAAACCGCCGGTGCTGTGGATGACGGGCATGCCGAATAGGATGTTCATCAGCGTGGACTTTCCCGCTCCGTTCTCGCCTACGAGGGCGTGGATCTCACCCGGCTCGACGTCGATGGACACGCCGCTCAACACGGTGTTCCCGAAATACTGTTTTGTGATGTCCCTCATTTCCAGGGCCTTGGAATGACTCATGTCGCGGGCCTCTCCTCTCCTTGCGGCATCCTGGAGCGGCGGCTGCCTTTCCGCCGTCCCAGACGCGGAAATGAAGTGCCGGGTAGGTCTTACCCGGCACTTCCACTCTCCGCCTACATGGAACGTGCCGCGGGCAATCAGAACTTATCCTTGCCGAATATCACCGATCCGCTGGTGAGGAGGTAGAAATTCCCCTTCTTCTCGTCGTACTTCTTGACGTTCATCTTCACACCAGCGAGCGATTCGAGCTTAGCGGCGACTGCCTTCGTGTCGTTCAGCTTGATCTTGCCGGCGATCGCGTCGCGCGCGAGCTCCACGCCAGCCTCGACGAAGAGCATGTTCACGGGCACGGGCCAGGTGGCGAACCGTCCGGCGCCGCCCTTCGCGACGATGGCGTCATTGATGGCCTTCAGGATGGCAGGCATGTTGCCCTTCATCTCTTCCTTGATCTCGAGGCCGAGAGCTCCGGGGTAACCATGAGTCGGGCTCGGGCAGCACTGCTCGGGGAAGATTGCCCCGGTCTGCAGCGCGGATGTGATGAGCGGCTCCTGCATCGCGCAGTTCGTGCTGAACACCGCGATGTTCTTGCCGTACTTCGCGACCTGCCTCGGGACGTCCTCAAGGATGAACTGCTGCGCTCCCGGGATTCCGGATTCGCCCATTGGGTCGGGAGCCGTCACGAACACGAACTCCATCCCCAGCTTCTCGCACTCAGCTTTCATGATGTCGCGCCGCTTGGCCAAGAGCTCCATGGACATGTGCCGCGGGAAGGAATAGTGAAGGAACTTCTGAGCGCCGAGCTGCTTTGCGAGCCTTACGATGGTCTCGCCACGGGCAAGGTTATCCGTCTCGAGGACGACGTCCGCAGTGTCATTCACTATGGCCGGGTCCTCGTGCGGAACCCCCAGCAAGAAGATGATATCAGGCCGCGTTGCACGCACTCTCCTGATCGCGGCGACGGTGCCGGGCACCGCCTGGCAGACTACGATCGCCTTGACGTTCTTGTCAGCGGCCATGCCCGTGATCTGAGCTATGGTCGTCTCCTGCTCCTGCATGAAGTTGTCAGGATAGGTGACATGCTTGATCATGTCGCCGTACTTTGCCTTCACTTTCTCGGCGCCGCGGTACTCATCCTCACCTTGGGAGACGGTGCCCGTGACGACCCCTATCTTGTAAGTCCCCTGAGCCATCCCGGAGAAGCCGATCATTCCCACGAGAAATGTCAAAACCAACAAGCAAACGATGAATCTCTTCATCTAACAGCTTACCTCCCTCTATGGGCTAATCGATGTTGGTGGTCTCTTCTCTGTGGATTGGCGTCTCCTACCGTCCATTCCCACCCCCGCGATTCTAGTGCTTTGACACCTATGGTGTGCCTTTCGGAATTGCAGGTGAACCGAACGACAAACGAGACAACAAATGAGCGAATTACAAATTCAACGCCGCACACGAGATTCCTCTGTAGCAAGGCGGGAATTTGCGTAACCGGCGTTCACAGACGCTGCCGGTAGTTCGTGAGCTCGCTCATGAGATAGTACCACAGGAAGGCACCCACGCCGATGTCATCGAGCCAACCCAGCAAGGGGATGAAATCAGGGGTGATGTCGAAGGGCGTGACGATGTACAGGACTCCCAAGAGCAGGAGGAGTTTGCGGGTGAGGGGTACCGACTTGTCCAAGAGATACCTGGGCAGGAGCAGCCACAGGGAAAGGCCTCCCGCAGGCGCGAGCCGTCGCGGCCTCACGGGATCTTCGATCACGCCTCTGAAACGTCCCCGGTTCTCTCGAGGCTCCGAGCCTTTTGCTTGACGCCCGGCGTCGACTTGTGGCCTGGACGGCATTCGTTGTCCGCAGTAGGGGCAGACGCGGGCGAAGGCGACTTCTTCTTGGCATCTCGGGCACCTCAAGCGCCCAACACCTCCTCCGACCACTGTGATCTTACCAAACTTGTCGAGCGCGGGCAACCTACTTGGATCCACTGTTCAGCGCCAGAACCACTCGGCAGCCGCTTTCGCTGTCCTGTGCGCGGACCTTCGATGAGGGTATACTTCGAGTTAGGACCCGTGCTCACTCCGCGGCTCGGGGCAGGAATGGGCGGCGACCCAGAGAACTGATACGTTGTAGAGATGCGAGTGGGCTCCAGCGTCAGCGCTGGACAGAGGGGGAAAGCACGTGTCGTCAGTGCTCATAAACGGGATGAGCCTCTCTTGCGACGACGTGGTGAAAGTAGCGAGGCGAAGGGCGACCGCCGAGATCGCTCCCGGCGTGAGGGAGAAGGTTGAGCGGAGCCGCAAGGCAATCGAGTCCTTCACAACTCGAAACGCTGCCGTCTATGGTATTACGACAGGCTTCGGCCACTTGGCCCGCGTCAGGATCGCCCCTGACGAGCTCGAATCGCTGCAGCGCAACCTCATTCTGAGTCACGCGGTCGGCACGGGGAACCCGCTTCCCGATGAAGTCGTGAGGGCGATGATCCTCCTTCGCGCGAACTCGCTTGCAAAAGGCCTTTCCGGCATCCGTTTCGAAGTCGTCGAGACACTGGTGCGGTTCCTTGAAGCGGACATATGCCCTATCGTTCCCGAGAAGGGTTCCCTCGGCGCCTCGGGCGATCTCGCACCCCTCGCCCATCTTGCCCTTGCTCTCCTCGGCGAGGGCAACGTGCGGGTTGCGGGTGAGGAGATGCCGGCGAGGGAAGCCCTGAAAAGAGCGGGGATGAGTCCGCTCGTTCTGCATCCCAAGGAAGGCCTTGCCCTCATCAACGGCACTCAGGCCATGACCGCCATAGGCACTCTGGCGCTTCATGATGCTGAAGCGCTGGCGCTGACGGCCGACGCTGCCGCGTCACTTTCAATCGAGGCCCTGAGGGGGATACCGATGGCCTTCGACGAAAGAGTTCACGCAGAAGCAAGGCCTCATCCCGGCCAGGTGGCATGCGCGCGCACGCTCCGCGCGCTGCTCAAGGGGAGTAAGCTGGTGAGCGCTCCGGGCGAGCTGAGAGTGCAGGACGCGTACTCCTTGCGGTGCGTTCCGCAAGTCCATGGCGCCACGAGAGACGCCCTTGGGTACGTGAGGAACGTGTTGCGGGTGGAAATCAACTCCGCAAGTGACAACCCCCTCGTTTTCGAGGACGGGAGCGTTGTCTCGGGGGGCAACTTTCATGGCCAGCCGGTCGCTCTCGCCATGGACTTCCTGTGTATGGCCGCATCTGAGCTCGGAAGCATATCGGAGCGGCGGATCGAGAGATTACTGAATCCCACCCTGTCTGAGCTCCCGGCGTTTCTGACACGACACAGCGGCGTGAACAGCGGGTTCATGATAGCTCACTACACGGCGGCTGCACTCGTTTCCGAGAACAAGGTGCTTTCGTCGCCGGCAAGCGTGGACTCGATTCCGGTGTCGGCGTCCCAGGAGGACCACGTCAGCATGGGCATGATCTCCGCGCGCAAGGCGCGGCAGGTGGTGCAGAACGTCGCGAGGGTGCTGGCTGTGGAGCTCATGTGCGGGTGCCAGGCGGCGGACTACAGAGGTCCTGAGAACCTGGCGCCTGCCACGCGGGCCGTCTATGAGATGGTCCGAGAGGCGGTGCCGCCTCTGGAGGAAGACAGGTGGCTTCACCCGGACCTCGAGGCTGTCGTGGGTCTCGTGGAGCAAGGGAGGATCGCTGAGATCGTGGCGTCTTTCTCCTGAGTGAGGGTGCAGAAATGGCCTAGACTTTTGGAAGAGGTTGCCGGCGATTGCGCGAGCGGTGTCAAAATCCGACCGCTGACCCGAGGGCGGGGTTTGGTCCAGGAGATCGAGTTCGTGGGCGGGGGCTTGCGTGAGCAGACGAAGAAGAGTAGTATGAGTGTTGAAGGATCAATGACATAGCGCGAGACCTTCAGGGCAGGGTGAGGCCCTTGCAGGGTGCGACGTGACGCGACGCAACGCAACGTGTTCCCGCAAGGAGCCAATTCCCGACCGGTGGTGATGTTCCGGGGGTCGGCCCCGGGGCAAGTCCACGAGCCGCGAATGTGCGAATGAACGCGCGCAGGGGCGGTTGAGCCGGCGTGAAACCGGCACCGACGGTACAGTCCGGATGGAAGAGGGTCGCAGGCATCTGCTTGCACATGATGGATCCTTGGCGGATCCTCGGAGCCCTGAGGTCGGT
Organism: Bacillota bacterium; assembly: GCA_024653485.1. NCBI lineage: Bacteria > Bacillati > Bacillota > Bacillota bacterium. The sequence continues at coordinate 13,562 of JANLFY010000020.1, forward strand.
TGCCTCGGGGCTTTTCTCGTGCCCTCCAGACGGGGCGGGAGGGCGGGGATGCCCCGGGGCGCGCGGGGATCTTCGAATAGCTGTGAGGAGGTTCCAGAGAAATGCGTTACAGAACGAAGAAGCTGGTCACTCTAGGCGTCATGGCCGCCCTGGCGGTGCTTCTTTCCCTCGCGAACTGGCCCATATTCCCTGCAGCACCCTTCCTGCGCTACGAGGCCGCTGACGTTCCGGTGCTCATAGTGGGCTTCGCCTTGGGACCCGGGCCTGGTCTTCTGGTGACGCTGGTGATGGCGGTGCTCATGGCAGTTATAACAGGGCTCGATGGCATGGTGGGAGCGCTCATGCACTTCCTCGCCACGGGAGCCCTCGTGGGTGCGGCAAGCATCGTCTACAGGCAGCACCGCACGAGGGCCGGAGCCGTCGCGGGGCTTATGTGTGGGACCCTTGCGATGACGATATTCATGCCCGTGGCCAACTTGGTGCTGATGCCTGTACTGTATGGGTACTCGCGCGCTCAGGTCCTATCGATCTTGTGGATACTGGTGGCGTTCAACGCTATCAAAGCCGGGATCAACTCAGCGATCACGTTCGTCGTATACAAGCGTGTGTCATGGTTGGTGAAAAGCCTGGCCAGCCTCGGCAAAGGCGAGGAGTTGGTCGGAGCGATGGCTGCGACTCAGGCTTCGCCGGCGGCGGGCGGCGAGCTTGCTTCGGGCAATTCCCGTAGATGCGGCTCGCGCGTTAAAGCAGGGTGAGGCTCCACGGGGCGCGGTGAGTGCTCGCCGGGCGCCGGTCGGGCAGCGGCTCCGCACATGAACTACCTTTCACCATCTCACTTTGCCATCTCACTGCGTGTCGAAAGCACGCCCCGAGCTGCGACACGGACGTTAGGATATGGCTACGAACAGCAACCGCCCTGCGCGGGTTCGCGCAGGGCGGTCGGCGCGATCTCCTTCGTGCCGTCCTTTCGGCAGCGCGGTCACTCTGTGAGGTCAGGCATCGCTTCCAAGGTGACCGGGACGTACCTGGCCGCTTTGTTGCGCCATATCTGCAGCGTTATTCTCTCGCCTGCCTTGCGAGCTCGCACCTCATTCTGAAGCTGGCTGATTGTCTCCACTGCCTTGCCGTCCACTTTGAGAATGACGTCGCCATCTCGGAGACCGGCTTTCTCTGCTGGGGACTTCGGGTAAACGTAAGCTACCACTACGCCCGTGGCTCCCTCGCGCATGCCGAAGTAGTCTGCGAGAGCCGGAGTGAGCTCCTGTAAATCTACTCCTATCCACGGGTAGGCGAGGTTCTTGCCGGCCATGAGGTCATCCAACACGTTCTTCGCCACGTTGATGGGCACCGCGAACCCTATGCCTTGCGCCTGCGGTATTATGGCTGTGTTGATCCCGACCACACGGCCGTCGATGTCGATCAGCGGCCCGCCGCTGTTTCCTCGATTGATCGCCGCGTCTGTTTGGATGTAGATGCCGGGCTCCTTCGGGTCGCCGTCGATTGACCTCGCGAGCCCGCTGATTATGCCCGCAGTGACCGTGTGTTGCAGTCCGTACGGGTTACCTATGGCTATCGCCCAGTCACCGGGCCTGACTCGGTCGGAGTCGCCGAGCTCCACCGACGGCAGCTTCGTAGCGTCTATCTTCACCATCGCCAAGTCGTATCTGGGGTCTCTTCCCAAAACCGTGCCGTTGAACTTCCGACCATCGGCGAGGGTTACGACGATCTCCTTGGCGCCTTCGACGACGTGATTGTTGGTGAGCACGTAGCCGTCGGGTTTCACGATGAACCCGCTTCCGATGGCTGGTACCGTCATTTCTCTGGTGCCTTGGCCCGGTGTTTCTCCGAAGAACTCGAAGAAGAAGCCTCCGAAGGGGAACGCCGGCACTTTCACGGTGCGTTTCGTGTCGATGTTCACCACCGCCTTGCTCACGCGCTCAGCCACGTTCGCTATCGTATCGCGTCCCAAGGGCGCGTTCGAGCTCTGCGGCCCAGCCGCCAGCGCTGCCGAGGGTGCTATCTGAGCTCCCGTCGCTGCTGGAGCTTGGCCGCTCGCGGCGAAGGTCGTGCGGTTCTCCGCGAATTGTACCACGACAGTGCCGGCGACAAGCGCGCTTATCACCGCCACAATCACATACGGCATATACGTCCTCATGACTTCACGGAACCTCATGAGCGTTTGCGCCTCCTCCAACTATGATGATCTCGAGTCTCGGTGTCATCTGCCTGTCCACAGGAATTCATAGAAGAACTTGATCACCAGACTCCCGAACGGATCCTTCATCTGGCTCCTCGGCTCGGGCGCCGTTACTGATTTCCCCATTTCCAGCAACAATGATTCGTCCACCTCGCCGATGAGCGTGAACTCGTACCCCGCTGCCTGCCATCGCAGGAGCTTGGCATCCTTGTAGTCGGCAAGCCTTCCCCTGGCGCTGTCAAGCGAGACTTGCCTGCCCATGGCTGCCACACTGAGCTGGTCCGGGCTCCCCCCGGAGGCACCGGGTCTCCGGTCTGCCCGAGGCACCGGCGGCGCCACGAAGAAGGAAATGGTGTTGAGCCCGTCCGTATAGCGCACGTGAGCCACCTCGGCTTCTCCGCGCCTCGTGAGCGTCCCGCCTTCGAGAACGTACCCCGCCGGCACGAAGCCTGGCACGGGCACTGGGAAACCCGCCATCCTCTGGAGCTCTTCCAGTGGCATCAGGTTCTCTGCGAGAGGGAGCGTCACTATCGCCACCCCAGGCGGGACTTGTATTCTGAACGCGTCGTCGTCGATAGCAGGCGAGAACTCGATGTTGTTGTAGAATGACGCAGACGACAGGAACCCATTCGGCCTGTGTTTCTCCGTCCTAAGGATGAAAGGCAGCTCCGTGTCAACCCAGATCGTCCTCGACGGGTTCCCGGGATGCACCGGCTTCAGCTTTATCACGTGTGCCCGCCGACCCGCAAGGTTCTCGGTGGATATCAAAGAGACGGAGTAGTTCCGTTCGATGAGCGAGAGCGCGCTGCCGCCCGCGGCCGAGACCGTACCAGGCCCGCTGCCCGACGGCTTCTGCCGGCGGGCAGCTTCAGACATCGCTCCGGGCATATGGAAGACGACTCCAAGCGACGGCTCGTAATGCCACATTGATTCTCCGTCCGAGATGACCACGCGGTAGCCGGACGTGGCCGTCACGGAAGGAAGGTATTCCGTCCTGGTGAGGTTCGGGGCCTTGTGTACGACGTTGGTTATGCACGCGCTGCTTCCTGTGGGATACCACAGGATCACCGTCTGGGTGCCTCTGAAGCTGACCTCGTCGCCCCTCTCTATCACGGCCCTTAGCAAAGCTCGGGCAAGAGCTGAGTCAGACCCCAGGCTGGTGTTCGTTTGTGTCTCCGCCGCCGGCTGGCAGACCACGAGCCCGGCCAGGACCGTGACGACGAGGGCTAGGATCGCCGCAGCAGCCGACCTCTTGCTCATGATGGGGTGGTCACCTTCCGTGAGTGCTCCCGCATACTCCCGCTCACTCGCCCCGGCTTACTTTGGGTACGATATGAGCGTGAACTCGTTGCCAGTGAAGTCGTGAAACGAGGAAGACGGGGACGGTGCGCCTTTGAGATCTCGCGAGCGCGTGCCTTCGCTCCACGTCTCCAGACTTGACCGCTCCAGCAAGTCGGACGTATACATCGTGACCGCCTGGCCGGTTACCACGAATCCCACAGAGGTCTTGTCGGACAGAGGCCTGTCGTACTCAGAGATGACGTAGTCACGGAAATACGGTCCTATACTGTCCATCCCGGCTATCCCGGAGGATACTTGAGCTTCGGCAGGCTTTCTGTAGGAGTTCCAGACCATCGGCATGGCCGCGAGCGCAAGAGCCAGGAAAGCCGGCACGAGCACCCTCAACGTCGGTATCGAAAACAGGCGCTTGCCCGAGCCTCCTATCTCAGCGTGGCCAGGCGTTTTCCACCATGACCCGAGTGAAGGAGATCGTCCGGTCGAGCCAGACGGCCTCTCCCCGCTGGCTGCAAAGCCGTTCTCCGCGGCGACCATGCCCAGCCTCTCGCGCAGTTCGGGCCAGAACTCCTTTGGGAGCTCGGCAGCCTTCAGCGTGCCGAGGAGCTCCTTGGTGGCTCTGAGCGACTCGTACTCTTGTGAGCACTCCTCGCAGAACGCGAGATGCAGCTCGACTTGGCGGAATTCGTCGAACCCGAGTTCCTTGTCAAGGTATGCTGACATGAGGCTCATGGCCTTCTCGCATGTCATTGCGATCACCACCTGGCCCCGGCCTCGGCGGTTGGCTTCACATATGGCGTAAGCCTCTCGCGCAGGAGCCTTCGACCTCTGTGTATGCGCGACCTGACGGTGCCGATGGAGCACCTGAGTATTCCGCTGATTTCCTCGTAGGAGAAGCCTTCGAGGTCATACAAGATCACGGCCAGCCGGTAGTTGATCGGCAGGGACCGAAGAGCCGCTTGAACCTGTCCCGCGAGCTCGTTTTGTTCGGCGACATCCTCCGGGTTGTTGGACCAATCAGGCAGCGCCTTTTCCACCTGGCCGCTTGCGGTGGGGATCGGTTCGTCCAGGGACTCGAACCTCACGTTACGCTGCTTTCGGAGCCTGTCGATGTACAGGTTCGCGGCGATCCTGAAGAGCCATTTCTCAAACGACGTGCCGAGTTGGAACCTGCCAAATCCCCTGTACGCCCTCAACAGCGCTTCCTGGGCCAGATCCTTCGCCTCGTCGGGATTGCCCGTCAGCCTGAGCGCGACGTTGTACAGCTTGCGATCATGACGTTTGACTAGTTCCTCGAAAGCCCGCACATCGCTTTCTTTGTAGCGGACTCCGGCAAGGGCCTCCGTGTTCAGCACGCCCAACCACCCGCTTCTCTGCCGTCCCGGTACCGGGCCGGGGCCTCATTCACTCACTACAAACGCTACGCCACCTCAAAAGTTCCGCCCACCGCGCGTCGTCGATAGCGCGATATCGGCCGCACGTGGTTCCAGGTCGAATGCCAGTTCCATGCGCGGCAGTCGGATGCGCCTTGAAGTATACAGATCTTAGCGTGGGCACGCAACATGAGTACGCGGCAAACGGAGCAAGGCGCAAGCGGAATTGGGCGAGGAAGAGCAGAGAGCGGAAGAAATGGGTGCGGACGGGTGTGTACCTGGCACCCGTGCGGGACCCCGACCGCGAGAGAATTCGGAAAGTCAGATTCTCCCTCCCGTCAACGCACAGCTCTCTCCGCAGCTATGAGCGTATTCTTCATGAGCATAGCTATGGTCATGGGCCCGACGCCGCCGGGCACGGGCGTGATGGAACCTGCGACTTCGCTCGCGGAGTCGAACTTCACGTCGCCTACCAGCTTGCGCTTGCCACCCTCGCTCGTGCCCACCTCATTGACTCCGACATCGATCACGACTGCGCCGGGCTTGATGTAACTCGCATCAACCATTTCTGGTTTGCCGACGGCGACCACGAGGATGTCGGCCTCCCGGCAGACCCCCGGGAGATCGCGGGTGCGCGAGTGGCACACGGTCACCGTGGCGTGTTCGGCCAAGAGCAAGACGGCCACGGGCTTGCCGACGATGTTGCTTCTGCCGACCACTACTGCGCGCTTGCCCTTGAGGTCCACGCCAGTTCTCTTGATCAGCTCAAGGATGCCCGCTGGCGTGCATGGCACGAAGCACTCTGCGCCCACGAGCAGCTTGCCTACGTTCACAGGATGAAACCCGTCCACGTCCTTGCGCGGGTCGATGGCCTCGAGCACTCGTCCCTCGTCGAGATGATCGGGAAGAGGCAATTGGACAAGGATCCCGTGTATCCGGGGATCCTCGTTCAGACGTCTTATCAGCGAGAGCAGTTCCTCCTGGGTTGTAGTGGCGGGAAGCGCGTGTTCCTCTGAGTAGATACCCAGGGCATGGCACGCCTTCTTCTTGCTGTCCACGTACACTCTGGATGCGGGGTCGTCGCCCACGATGACCACCGCGAGTCCGGGCGGAAACCCGTGCTTACTCACGAAATCCTGCACCCCCGCCGCCACTTCCGTCCGGACGTCCTTCGCCACGGCCTTACCGTCGATGATTGTCGCAGCCATCTCCCCGACCCCTCCCACCATTGCTTCATCTCATTGAGCGCACTAGCTCTTTGAACCTGTCCCCGCGCTCCTTGTAGTTCCTGAACATGTCGAAGCTTGCGCAAGCTGGGGAGAGCAACACTACGTCTCCGGGCGAGGCTGCGCTCGCGGCGAGGCGGACCGCATCCTCGAACGTGTCTGCCTCGACCTTCTGAACGAGCTTCCCCCGCCTCGCCTGGGCCTCCTCAATCGCCGCCCGTATCTGGGGCGCCGTCTCGCCCACCAGCACCACGGCTTTTGCCCTCTCAACAGCGGCGTCGGCGAATTCGTCGAATGGCACGTTCTTGCCCGACCCGCCCGCTATGACGACGACGGGCTCGCTGAAAGACTTGAGGCCGGCCACCGCCCGGCTGGGCGTTGTGGCTATTGAGTCATCGAAATACCTGACGCCGCCGACCTCCGCCACGAACTCGATGCGGTGCGCGACCCCCCTGAACTCGCGTAGCACTTGGCGCAGCGGCCCGAAATCACATCCGCACAGCGCGGTGACCGCCGCCACCGCAAGCACGTTTTCAACGTTGTGCCCGCCCGGGAGCCGGATGTCTCGGCGGCTCGCAGCTATCTCCTCCCGGCCGCGGATCTCCACGATGATGTCGTCGCCGCGCAAGAATACGCCTCCGGGCGCCTCGCTTCGCCTCGAGAAGAAAACGCGGCCTCCTGGGCACTCATCCCCCATAGCGCGTGTGTGGACATTGTCGAAGTTCAGGACCGCGAAGTCGTCTCGGCCCTGGTATCTGAGGATATTCTTCTTGGCGTCCGCGTACTCCTCCATGGATCTGTGATGGTCCAGGTGGTTTGCGGTCAAGTTCAGCACTACGCCGATATGCGGGCTCTTGGACAACGGCTGCAATTGAAAGCTGGACAGCTCGAGCACTACGACGGAGTCCGGCGATATGTCGAAGACCTCCGACAAGAGCGGGTTTCCGATATTGCCCCCCGTGAACACAGCCTTGCCCGCCGCTTTGAGGACCTCGCTCACCAGGGTGGTCGTGGTGGTCTTCCCGTCGCTCCCCGTGATCCCAACCACCGGTGCTTCGCAGAGATCGAGGAAGAGCCCGACCTCATTCGACTGCCAGACTCCGCGCTCTCTTGCCCTCACAAGTTCGGGGATATCGAGCGGCATCCCCGGAGTGGGAAACACCATGTCGAAGTCCTCCAATCCGTCAAGGTACGAACGACCGAGCCTGAACTCCACGGGGAGGGCGGCGACGTTCTCGTACGCGTCACCCAGCTCTTCCCTGGTCTTCATATCGCACGCCGTCACCTTGGCGCCAGCCTCGACAAGGAATCTTATCACAGGGGTGTTGCTTGCGCCGATGCCCAACACGGCTGCGGTCTTGCCATTGAACTCAGCCATGTATCTTCTTTGTCTCTCAGTCATGGAACTCGCCCTTTCCCTTTGTTGCACAATTGCGGTAGAATATGGACGAGACTTGCGAATAGCGTCCGCGAGCGCGATCCCTGCGAATCCCTCTCTGCCCCTTCGTATCCTTTCCGAAGGAGGGCTATCGTATGGGGAAAACCCCAAGGAAGAGGCCCCGCGTCCAGATACATGCAAAGGGGTTTCGGAGACTCGTAAGGATCATAAACGCGCCGATCCTTGTGGGGTTCAGGTATCCTCCGACCCCCGAACCCGCTTGCTTCTGGTGGGGCGACAGATGCTATCGAATACTCCACATACTAAAACAGTACTGGGATCGCCCCCACAAGTATTACCTGGTCATCACGAATATGGGGGCCTTCCAACTCTGCCGGGAGTTCCGCCCCCCAAACCCTGGCAGAAGGATCCCCGCTTTCAATTGGTGGCTCGTGGCGGAGTACGAGCTGTACACGCTGCCGAGATCGAAACGTCAACTCAAGGACCCCGACGCGCCGTGGTACTGGAAGCACACGATCTTCCCCCGAGAGAGCCGTAACAGGGATCGGGGGCCGGCGCACGGACGAAGACGGCCCACGGAGCGTGCAGCTGAAAGCCTCCACCAAGATACCGGCGCTGATGAGTAGAGCCGTACCCTGAAGCAGACACCCCGACGCCGATCCTCACTCAATACTCAATGCCGCCACAATCCCTAGCTACGGACGCTCTCACCATTTCGGTTTCCGCCGCGATCGTCACAACGTGGCGCTCAAGACCCCTTCCATGTCCGCCACCATGGCAATGCGCTCGTCTTCGAGCACGGCCGTCCCCAGGAGGTTCGGCCCGGCGAAAGCGGACGCGAGAGGCTCGACCTCCACGTCTCGCTTCCCGACGATCTCGTCCACCACCACGCCAACCTGCCGCTCCCCGTCGTTCACTATCACGACGTAGAGCCTGTCCGTCACGAGGGCTGCGGAAACATCCGCGCCCAGCACCCCGAGGGGCGTGCCCGACGCGTCCTTCACGGGCGTGGACACAGTGACGCAGAGCGAGTCCGTTGCCGCGGACACGTACTTCTCGGAAACGCACGTCGCGCCCTGGATAGCGTTTCGGAACCACGATCGGGAGGACCAGTCCTGGCCAGACACCTCGAGCCCAGCCGCTGTCTCCAACACTCCCTTTCTCGTGAGCGGTCCGGCGACAAGACGACCGTCGCGCCTCACGACGAACGCGACTTCCAGGAACGGATGCGCCTCGAGAAGCTCAACGAGCGTCGCCAGCGCGGCACGCGGATTCATGGACACGACTCGATGGTCGAGGGCGGCCTTTTCCAGCACCGATTTGGCCTTGTTTGTTGCCTCGTCGATGCTGAGGTTCTGGCAGAAGTCTTGAAAGCCTGCCTTGCGATGCGTTCGCGTCGAGGCGAACACGTCGGACAGCCAGACAAGGGGGACGACTCGTCCCCGGACGGTCATGGCGGCCTTACCCTTTGCCGCCTTCACGTCGGACCGCAGTGCACGCACAACCTCCACTACGTTGTCAAGCGGAAGCCCGTACAACCTCTCGTGTGCCGAGACCAGTAGCACGTTCAAGGCGCACACCTCCGTTCTCCGCGTGTCCCGCGTGCTGGCAAGAATAGCGCGCGTACTGTATTCTCGCTCGCAGGCTTCATCTCCTGCAGGGCTGAGGGTGTCACAGGCGCCCGGGGCGCAAGGGCCGGGGTGCTGCTCGGTGGCGACGTGCGGACGCTCGGGCCTCAAGGTGTGACCCGAGGTGGGCAAATCTTGCTCACCCGGGAAGGGCGTTCCGATGTAGGATCCCCGGAAGAATCCCTGGCGGTGGTTCACCGCGACCGAGCATAGCTGGTGTGAGCGTTGGGTTTTGCACCCGGTGGGTCGCGGCCAGGTCGGTTGCCCCAGGGTTGGCACGCGAGTTGCTATGTCCATGAGGCGAGTGTTCTCCGCTCAAGGCATAAGGGCCCTTTGCCGCTCCTATCGGCGCTCTTGGCCCCCGGCTCCCGGTTCGCTACCGGGGATCGGGGCTCAGGCTTGCGGTCGCGGTGACGATGGCCGCCGCGGTCGCGGAGCCAGCTGCAAACGCACGCGGAGCTTGGCATGCGGAGGGAGTTCATTCCAGCACTTGGCCTGCGCGCGGCTGAAGGCTGGGCACGGTGCGATGCGTGCACGACACACGGGCGATGAAGGCGGGTCTGCCGAGGACCCATCACCCGGCCACAACCCGAGGACCCGCCTGTGCTTGGGAAGTTGGGAAGGAGGTGACGGGTTGGTTCGCGGTCTGTACGCGGCAGCATCCGGCATGGTCGCCGGGATGCTCCAGCAGGACGTGATCGCTCAGAATCTGGCCAATATCGACACACCGGGCTACAAGAGAGACGTTGCTCTCGTGGGCTCTTTCGGCCGGGAAATGGCGGTCCGCGTGGAGAGGCAAGTCGCGGGGCAACTCGCGAGGTCCGTGCCCCTCGGGTGGGTGGGCTTTGGCTCTCACGTCAGGGGGACGGGGTTCGACAAGAGCGATGGGCCGATTGTGGAAACCGGCGCGCCGCTGGACCTCGCTATCCAGGGCGACGGCTACTTCGTAGTGGAGCGGGCGGAAGGTGCGGCATACACGCGCAGCGGTTCGTTCACCCTCAACGCCGAGGGGGAGCTCGTGACGCAGCAAGGAGCCCCTGTGCTGGGTGAGTCGGGGCGAATCGTAATACCCTCGGGTGCCAACGTGGAGGTGCGGGGCGACGGCTCTGTCGTGGTCGACGGCAAGATGGTGGCAAGGCTCAGGCTCGTGTCCTTCGACTACGGCTTCACGCCTGAGAAGGCCGGCCAAGATGTGTTCGTGGCTCCCCGTGGGATGGCGCGATCGATAGAGGCGGGGGACGGGACCGTTGTGCGGCAGGGTTTTCTCGAGATGTCCAACGTGAGCGCCGTGAAGGAACTGGTTCAGATGATCGCGGGGATGCGGGCGTACGAAGCGTGCCAGAGGGTGGTGTGGTTCCTGGACCAGACGCTTGACAAGTCCATAAACGATGTCGGGAGACCGGCTTGAGTCGGTGGGTGGCTGGACCGCGCAAGCGGAGGCCATGGGCCGCTGAGCGACTGAGGCGGCTCGAATGGGACGTGGGACGTAGAGAAATCCAGACAGGCTCTCGGGACGGCTCTCCCGATGGGTTCAGAGCATGCGCGCTTAGGGCGCAGCTCGAACCGCTAGGGTTTGGGTCGTCTTTGTTGTCTTTCAACGTTGGTTTCCATCCGGTCCGAGGGGGACCGGCAGAAGGCGGAAGGCGGTGAACGAGAGATGATGAGGGCGCTCTGGAGCGCGGCCACGGGGATGCTGGCGAAGCAGCTCAACATGGACGTCATCGCCAACAACCTGGCCAACCTGAACACATACGGGTTCAAGAGGAGCAGGGTGGATTTTCAAGACCTGATGTACCAGAACCTTCGCACGTCTGGGTCGACGGTGGCGGAAGGCGCAAAGGTGCCCGCCGGCATAGAGGTTGGCCTCGGCACGAGGCCTGCCGCGATCCAGCGGATCTTCTCGCAAGGCGACTTCATTCAGACTGAAGGGCCTCTGGACCTCGTGATTGAGGGCGACGGCTTCTTCCAGGTCCTCATGCCGGACGGCACGGTGGCCTACACGAGGGACGGCTCGTTCAAGATGGACAGCGAGGGGAGGATCGTCACGTCCGACGGTTTTCCCATCGAGCCGGAGATAACCATCCCCCCCGAGGCTGTGGACCTGTCCATAGGAACCGACGGTACGGTGTCGGTGATCCTGGCAGGCGAGAGCGAGCCTCAGGAGCTCGGCAAGATAGAGCTGGCGAAGTTCGTGAACCCGGCAGGCCTGTCTGCCGTGGGGCGCAACCTGTTCACGGCAACAGCCGCGTCGGGCCAGCCGGTGGTGGGCACTCCAGGGCTCGAGGGTTTCGGGACCATATCCCAAGGATTCCTGGAGATGTCGAACGTGAAGGTGGTCGAGGAGATGGTCAACATGATAATCGCGCAGCGCGCGTACGAGGTGAACTCCAAGGCCATCCAAACGTCCGACGACATGCTGTCGATAGCGAACAACCTCAAGCGCTGATGAAGTGCGGGTGAGCGCGGCGTGACCGCAGTGTGTGCTCCATCTTGCAAAGGCCTCCTTGCGAGGGCGGCGACCCTCGCAGCGGCGCTGGTCCTCGCTGTGGGTTGCCGCGTCGAGTCCGGAGAGGCGAGGATCAGGATCGATGTCTCTGGCCGGGCCGAGGTCAAGGGGGCGGTGATCAAGCTCGGAGACATCGCCGATGTCAGCTGGCTGGCGGGGGACGAGGGCGCGGCAGTCCGACTGCGAGAGATCGAGGTCGGCAGGTCGCCTCTTCCCGGCCGGGAACGGACTCTGAGCCTCGCCGTAGTCCGCACGAGGTTGCGACAGGCGGGGTTCGACCCGGCCGAGATGGTCATCACCGGCCCAAGCACCATAATCGTGAGAACGCGCCCCGTGCTGGTGGACGCAGACGACATCGCGGCCGCCGTGCGGGACTACGTGACCGCCAAGATGCCTTGGGACGCACACGAAGCAGAGGTGGACGCCCTTGTCGATCCCCGCGATCAAGTCCTCGTCCCGGAAGGAGAGATCTCGCTTGTGGTGGAGGCCTTGACCTCCACGAAGTTCATCGGAAGCACGAGCGTCAAGGTCACCGTCCTCGTGGACGGCGCAGCTTACTGTTCCTTTCCGGTGCGCGTTAGAGTGGACGTGGTCAAAGGTGTGGTCGTGGCAGCAAGGACGATCGAGAGGCACGAGACGATCGAGCCGTCGGACGTGCGCCTGGAAACGAGGGATCTTGCAGGCGTCCCTGCGGGCGCGGCTTTCGACCTCGAGGCCGTGGTAGGCATGAGAGCGAGTCACACGATCCCCGCGGGGCGGGTTGTAGTGAAATCCAGCGTTGACCCGCCGCCTCTCGTGCGCAAGGGTGACGCCGTGACCATAGAGGCTGTCTTGGCCGGCGTCACGGTGTCGGCTTCGGGAGAGGCGCTCGAGGACGGCTGCGAGGGAGCCCTCATTCGCGTCAGGAACTCGGCCACAGGGACGATCGTCCGCGCGAAGGTGGTTTCTCCCGGAGTGGTTCACGCCACATGACACGTCGTCTCACCTGTGGCTGCCGGGAGCCTGCCGGGAGCCACGGCTGAATTGGGCCGGAACTCCAAGATTGCTGCGGGGTGATGCAGCTGTGTCCATGACATGCCCGACCAGTGTAAAACGCCCTAGCACCAGTAGGCGAGCACGCATCGTTGCCGCGCTGCTGCTCTTCGCGTGCTTCGCCGCAGATAGCGGTGGTATCCATGGTGGACAGCGGGTGGGCGCGGCGGACGTTTCGTCCTCGCTATGGAGCGATGAAGCCAACTCGCTTTTTTCGGACCACAAGGCGAGACGGGTTGGGGACCTCATCACCGTGCTCATCTCCGAGCGGTCCTACGCCAGCAACAATGCCCAGACTTCCACGGGGAAGGGGGCCGGGCTTACCGTCGCCGAGGGAGTCGGATGGCTGTCGTTCCTGCCCGAGACGGGCTTTTCATCCAACGTCAAGTCCACCGGAAGAAACTCCACTTCCCGGTCTGGGAACCTGGTCGCAAGGATGACCGCAAGGATCACGGAGGTGCTGCCCGACGGGAACCTCAAGATAGAGGGCACGCAGGCAGTCGTGATCAACAGGGAGAGGCAGGATATCGTCATCACGGGGATCGTGAGGCCGGAAGACATCGGCGCGGACAACACGGTGCTCTCGACGTACATCGCGGGCGCGGAGATCAAGTACGAGGGTTCGCTCAACAGCGAACAGAGGAAGGGCTTGCTTTCGTATCTCGGGCGGTTCTTCGACGGGATACTCGACTTCTTGTTCTGACGGGGTCTCGCGACCGGTAGCGAGCAGCGGGAGGTGGAACCTACCGTGAGATTGAGCGAGACGAGATCGACTGAGGCTGACGGAACCTTCTCGTTTCGGAGGGAAGCCAATGACCTTGAAGAAAGACGGCTCGCCGCGCGCCTGCAGCGGGCGCGAGGCCGCCACGGACGCGGGCTCGTGCTGCTGGCAGAGTGCATAGTGTTGGTGGCCGCGCTCGCCGGGCTCGCGCCGGCTGCCCGCGCCGCGTCGCGGATCGGGGACATCGCGAGGGTCGAGAGCGTTAGGGACAACGATCTCATCGGTTACGGCCTTGTCGTCGGTTTGAAAGGCACGGGGGACTCGGGAGGCGCGATGTTCACCGTCCAGTCGGTGGCGAACATGCTCATGAGATTCGGCGTCAAGGTCACGCCGGACCAGATGCGGGTGAAGAACGTGGCAGCCGTCATGGTTACGACGAAACTACCGGCCTTCGCCCGGGTCGGAGACAGGCTCGATGTCGTGGTATCGTCGCTCGGTGACGCTCGAAGCCTCGAAGGAGGGACACTCCTGCTGACGCCGCTCCTTGGGCCGGATGAGAGGATGTACGCGGCCGCACAGGGGACCATCTCACTCGGCGGCGGGTCTGGCGGCAGCGCCCGCCAGAACACTCATCCGACGGTGGCCCGGATACCTCAAGGTGCCACAGTGGAGCGGGAGCTTGTCTCCACCATTGCCGGGTCGGGCGGCGGCAAGCTCACCTTGGCGTTGTTCAGGCCCGACTTCGCCACCGCGGACAGGGTGGCGAAAGCGATTTGCGCACGCCTTGGCGAGGGCGCTGCCAAGGCTACAGACGCCGGCGCAGTGGAGGTCCGAGTGCCGGCCGAGTACGCCGATAACCTAGTGGGACTGGTGGCGCTCGTCGGGGCGATCCCTGTTGAGGCGGACATGACTGCCCGGGTAGTATTCAACGAGCGCACCGGCACCGTCGTCATCGGCGGCAGCGTCAGAGTGCTCCCGGCCGTGGTGTCCCACGGCGGCCTGAGGGTGCAGGTGGCGGCGAAGACCGACACTGACGTTGCCAACAGCGGACAGGCGGGCGCCGTGTTTGACGTCTCGTCTGTGGACACCGTGGACGCCCTCGTGGCGGCGCTCAACGCCGTCGGTGCGACGTCCCAGGACATCATAGCCATTCTGCAGGCGCTCAGGGAGTGCGGCGCCCTCCTCGCGGAGATAGAAGTCCTCTAGAAGCTGGCGATGCACGAGTCACTCATGACAGGGGGCGGACCCATGAGCGATTTGAGAGTGAGCGGTCTTGGGAGTGACACCAGCGTCCTTGCTGCCTTGCTCCGCACGCGGGCGGGAGGGCCGCTCGGCACCGGGTCTGGGGGCAGGGGCAGCGGCGGAGCTGCCGTGGTGGGGGCGAGCGCAGGCAGCAGAGACGAGGGCACTGACACACGCGCCGACCTGAGGGAGGCATGCGAGCAGCTGGAATCGGTGTTCCTGGAGCAGCTTCTCAAGGAAATGCGTCGAACCGTTCAGAGGGACGGTCTATTCGGCGGCGGGCGCGGCGAGGACTGGTTTCAAAGTATGTTCGACCAAGAGATTTCTGAGGCGATGGCTCGGCGCGGGGGCATAGGCCTTGCCGAGATCATCTATCGACAGCTGTCACGACAAGCGGCTTTGCCGTCGCAGCTGGGAGGCCATCGGCCGAGCGGCTCCGGCCTCAACCTCAGTGGGGCAGAAGAGTCCTCGGAGGGCTAAACACCTGCCTCGATTTGCCGATAAGATCACCGAGACCGAGTTGGCATCCGAGAGAGGTGCGTGCAGTGAAGATCGAGAACGAGGGACTGCGCAGGCTCCTCAGCAGGTACGCGGAGCAAGCCGAGGCCACGAAGCCAAAGGAAGCTCGGGAGGCCCAAGAGACACGGGAGAAGGCGGATGCGGACGCAGACGAGGTCGTCGTCTCCGACCGTGCGCGTGAGCTGCAGCGCGCGCACCAGAGGCTGGATGAGATCGCTGCCGCGAGAAAGGCGAGGGTTGAGGCCATCAGCAGAGACGTCGAGACCGGCGCCTACAAGGTGAGCGGCGACATGGTCGCCCGCAAGCTCTTGAAGCAGTCTTGAGCACCTTGGCGGCGGAGGCCACGCCCGGCCTCGCGACGTGCGGCCGCGCGGGGTGAGTGAACGGAAATGCGAGACGTAGTTCGAAGGTGCAACGAGATCCTCGGTCTTCTCGAGGAAGAGGTCGCCCTTCACAGGGATCTCCTCGACCTCTCCCGCCGGGAGCAGGGGTGTCTCGTTTCTTTTGATGCCGACGCCCTCGCGGCCACGCTGCGTGACGTCGAGGCCGTGGTCGCGAAAATACGCGCCATGATGGACATGCGGCTCGCCCTCTTGCGAGAGGTGGCGCGGGACATGGGCATGGGTTCTGACCCGGGGCGGGACGGCGCGGCATGCGAGGAGATCATGTCCTCGGCCGGAGAGGAGTGCGCCGAGAGGTACAGGAGCATAGTCCATCAGCTTGCGCCGGTCCTCGAGGAGCACGCCGTGATCAACAGCGGGAACCTGGTGCTCATTGGCAACATCCTTGACTACATCGACTTTGCTGCTGGGCTATGCGCGAGTCGCAAAGGCCTGAACACCTATTCCGTGAACGCCACGGCGTCCAGGAGAAAGGCGGGAAAGCCGTATGCGCTCCACTTTTCTCGCCCTTGAGACCGCAAGGCGGGCTCTCGTCGCGCATCAGAGAGCGCTCGAGGTGACCAGCCACAATATCGCTAACGCGGGGACTCCCGGTTACGTCCGGCGCGAGCCCATCCTCTCGGCCACCCCGGGCTACGTCGTGGAAACGGGCGCCGGCTTCAAGCGGCCGGGCACGGTCGGCACGGGAGTGGAGATAGTCAGGATAAAACGAGTCTTCGACGGGTTCGTGGAGAGCCGGCTTCGTCAAGCCGGTGTTACGCTCGGCATGTGGGAAGGCAGAAGCGAAGCCCTTTCGCAGGTGGAGGCTGTCCTCGGTGAGCCTTCAGACGCGGGACTGGCAGACGCTCTAGGCAAGTTCTTCGCGGCGTGGGATGAGCTTTCGAAGCGGCCTGAGAGCATCGCCGCGCGGACGGCCTTGGTTGAGGAGGCCAAGACGCTCGGGTCGTATTTCGATGACGTGCTTCGCGGCTTGAGAGAGCTGGCTCGCGACCTGGACGATGGAACAGCCGCCCGGGTCGACGAGATAAACTCCCTCGCTAGGGAGATAGCGGCGCAGAACAAAGAGATAGTGAGGATCACCGCCATCGGGAACGATCCCGCTGATCTCAAAGACGCTCGGGACGTTGCAATCCAGCGTCTTTCGAGGCTCGTGAACATCAGCGCGTTCGAGACGAAAGACGGGTCCGTGGTGGTCGAGATCGGCTCCGGGGAGCTGGTGAGAGGAGACGCATGGAACGCGCTGCGGTTTGAGCCCGGAACGTTGCCCGGGGAGGTGCTCGGCCCAGGGGTGGAGCCACAGGAATCCCGGGTGGTTTGGGCGGCTGACGGCAGTCCGGCGGGTGTCAGTGGCGGTGAGGTAGGCGGGATGATGCAAGCCAGGAACGTCGACATCGCGGGGTATTTCGATGGCCTACAAGCCCTGGCAACGACGCTGGCGAGCGAGGTCAACACGCTTCATCGCAGCGGGTACGGCATCGACGATCTCGCGACGCACGGGATAGACTTCTTCGTGTTCGACCCCGGCCGTCGCACGCTCTCAGTCAACCCAGAGCTCGACCCGGAGGCCGGGGGGGATGTGGCGAGAGTGGGCGCGGCAGCCGCGCCCGGACTAGCGGGTGACGGCTCCGTCGCACTCAGTATCGCCGGTCTCGAGGACGCTCTCACCATGGGCGGCGGCAAGGTGAGCTTCGCAGGGTTCTACGAGCAGCTCATCGCTGATATAGGAACGAACGTCCGCCAGGCCGCGCACATGGTGCAGGTGCACGAGGCTTCGCTCCAGCAGTACAGCAATAACAAGGACAGCATCTCCGGGGTGGCCATCGATGAGGAAATGGTGAACCTCATGCGTTATCAACGAGCTTACGAGGCCGCTGCGAGGCTTGCCACCGTGATAGACGAGATGTTGGATACGCTCATCAACGGAACGGGCATGGTCGGCAGGTAAGCCCTCGCTTGGTCGACGGATTGAGTGTGCAGACGCGAATCGTGCTGGGGTGCTTCAGGACTTGCGGCCGCCTGAGCGTCTTGCAGACCCGAGTTCGTCAGAGGAGCCGCTCGCGGCCGCTCGCGGCGGCGGCTGGCTCGGGCTCGTCGTCCAGAGGAGGTGATGCGATTGCGCATAAGCACCAGCTACCTCTTGAACAATCTCTCCAGGGACATCGCCCGGCAGCTCGCACGGATGCAAAGACTCTCAGAGGATATATCCACCACGAAGCGGGTGAGGAAGCCTTCCGATGACCCGATCGCGGCGTCGCGAGGCTTGGCTATCCGCGCGCTCCGAGCGGGTGTGGCGCAACACAAGGCCAACATAGACGATGCCAGGGATTGGCTGGGAGCCACGGAGCAAGCTCTCGTGAAGGCGCAGCAGGTGTTCGAGAACGCAGCCGACGCCGCCATTCGCGCGGGGAACGATGCTCTCTCCGACGACGAACGGCACGCCCTCGCACAGGACGTCGACGGCCTCATCTCCGAGCTGGTAGACCTCGCTAACACGCAGTACGACGGGAGGTACATCTTCGCGGGCCTCAAGACGTTGACGAGGCCTTTCGTTCTGAGCGACGGGCCCGGCATTCCGAGCTACGTAGTCACCTACGAGGGCGCCGACGGCGCCAAGCGAATCGAGGTTGAGCCGGGCACGACCATGCAAGTGAACACGAACGGCGGTGAGGTGTTCATGCAGGGCATCGCGCAGGCAGGCGCGAGGGACCTCTTCGAGATCCTGGTCGACCTCCGTGACCACCTATTGGCCGGCGGCCAATCGCCCACGTTTCACGACGACATCGCTTCTGACATCGCGGCGACCCAGGCGGCACAGGACAGGATCTTGAACGAGGTCACAAGCATAGGGGCAAAGGCCAGGCGCCTCGATAGGGCGTCGGAGAGTCTTGCGCGCGACGAGGTTGAGCTAGCAGCTCTGCTGTCCAAGGCGGAGGATGCCGATGTATTCAAGGCCATAGCAGACCTGCAGTTGCAGGAGACGGTTTACAGAGCGGCGCTCAACGCGGCCGCCGGGTTGATGCAAGTCTCTTTGGTCGACTTCTTGCGGTAAGGGTCGGTGACGAAGTGGCGGAAGGATACACTCTTAGTCCCGAAGACGTGAAGCTCTTCCTCGACGAGACCCTCGATCAGCTCGAGGTTCTGGAGGAGGAGATAGTCAAGCTGGAGGGAGAAGGACACGACCCGCACCTCCTTCAGGACATGTTCCGGATCGCGCACACCGTCAAAGGCTCGTCGGCGACCGTGGGACATTCGAGCATGTCCACCCTTGCTCATGCAATGGAGGACGTGTTTGCGGCGATGCGCGACGGCAGGCTGGCGCCTTGCCGGGAACTCGTGAACGTGCTCTTGGAAGCGGTGGATGGCCTTCGGCGGCTCGCGGCGGAATTCGAGACGGCAGGTGGTTCGGGCACCGAAGGCGAGGACGGGATCGACGTCGGGGCCCTCGTGGCAAGGCTGTCGGAGTCCGCATCCCTCGGAGCGGGCGCATACGAGGTGCGGGTGAGGTTCGCCGAAGACACCGTGATGCCCCCTGTGCGTGCGCTGCAAGTGATCCAAGCGCTCCAGGGGCTCGGCACGGTGGCGGGGTCGCGTCCGTCGATCGATGAGATCAGAGCGGAGAAGGCTGGTCTCGATCTCTCGGCAGTCTTGGTGCTCACGGCGCATGTCGAGGAGGCGGAGGTCGAGAGAAAGGTACGCGAGGTCAGCGATGTGCGGAGCGTGGAGGTATGCCGTTTCAGGTCGGAGGACCACGAGCGTGACGCTCGTGGCGCTGAGGGTGGTGTGGATGCCAAGGCATCTGCTTCACCCGGGCCCGGTGCGGAGGTGCAGTCGGGTGTTCATGACGGAGCGGTGACGCCTGGCGACACCGATCGTGTCGACGGGAGGCAACGGGAGTCGGGTGGCAACGGCGGGGCCGAGAACGGTGGGGAGCCTCAGCCCACGGATGTCCCGAGGCTCTTGGGCAGGGCACAAGGAGAGACCATTCGCGTCGGCATAGAGGCGTTCGACAGGCTCGTTCGAATAGTATCCGAGCTTGCGATAGACGAGGCGAGACTGGCCGAGGTACAGAAACGCCTTTCGCTGCTGGAAGGGCGCCTGGACTGCATCGAGGACCTCGAGCAGATAACCTCGCATATGGCTCGGCTCACGACGGAGCTCCAAGAGGAAGTCATGAAAGCCAGGATGACCCCGCTGGCGAGCCTCTTCAAGCGGTTCCCCAGAATGGTTCGGGATACCGCGTCCAGCTCTGGCAAGCTGGTGGATTTCGTGGTCGAAGGGGAGGACACCGAGCTCGATCGCGCACTGATAGAAGAAGTAGCTGACCCCATAATCCACCTCCTTAGGAACGCTGTGGGGCATGGAATCGAGCCGCCCGAGGAGCGAGTGCGACGCGGAAAGCCAGAGAAGGGAAGGGTGAGGCTGGCTGCGCGACACGTGGAAGACCGCGTCGTGATAGTGGTGGAAGACGACGGCGGGGGCATTGACCTGGTGCGAGTCCGCGAGGCGGCCGTTCGCAAAGGGCTCATAGCCCCCGAGGCTGCGGAAGCTCTCTCGGACGAGGAGACCATAGAGCTCATCTTCCAGCCGGGATTCTCAACCGCGAGCCAAGTGAGCGACGTGTCGGGACGAGGCGTGGGTCTGGACATAGTCCGCACGAACATCGAGAAGCTTGGCGGGACTTTGAGAGTGAGAACGTCCCCCGGCAAGGGATCAACCTTCGTCCTGTCGGTGCCGCTTACGCTCGCCGTGTTCAGGGCCCTCCTGGTGGACTCCTGCGGTCAGGAATTCGCTGTGCCGTTGTCGTCGGTGGTAGAGGTCACGCGCGTGTCCCTTTCGGAGGTCAAGCCTGTCGGTCACGGGCAGGCGATAGTCCTCAGGGGCAGAGTGCTTCCCGTCTTTGACTTGAGGGACTTCGCGGGAGGAGGCGGAGGGACGGTTACGATAGATCCCGGCGGCGATCCAGGCGGCGCCCCCGCTGAAGGCGCAGGAAACTTCCTCGAGCGACCCAGCGACCGCGCGTTTGTGGTGGTCGCGAAGTACGAGGACATGCGAGTGGGCATCATCGTCGATTCCCTCCTTGGAGAGCAGGAAATAGTCATCAAGAGCCTCGGCAAGCTCGCAAGGTCCGCCAGGGGTGTGCTCGGAGGGGCTATCCTCGGCGACGGACGCGTCGCCCTCATCCTGGATGTTGCGAGGGTGCTCGAGAAGGCAATGGGCCGCACCCACGTCACCGGACCGGGAGTCGAAGGAGGGAACGAAGATCGCTCCGATTACCAGTTACACTGCTAGCGAACTCGAGACGCTCAAGAGCATTCTGGCAAGAGGGATGGAAAGCGCGGCCTCAGTGCTCTCAGACATGATAGGTCGAAAGATCGCCATGAGCGTGCCCGACGTCTGTCTGGTCGCGCGCGAGGACATCTCAAGGGTTGCAAAGCACAGCGTGGAAGAGCCGACGGTAGGCGTGAGGATCGGGCTCACCGGCGACGTCACGGGCGACGTGATACTCATTTTCCCGCGTCCAAGCGCCTTCAGGTTGGTGGATATTCTCATGGGGAACGCTCCCGGAACGACCACTCACCTGACGGAGATTGGTGGCTCGGCCCTCTGCGAGGTCGGCAACCTTGCGGGTTCCTTCTTCCTGAACTCGCTGGCGGAGGCGACAGGGCTCCGGGCCATGCCCGCTCCGCCGGTGCTCGACGGGGAGACGCTTGTATCCAGGATGCTAGAGGCCTCGGTGGCAACGAGGGAAGGACAGATATCGAACGAAACGCGCAAGGGAAAGCGCGATGGAACGCACGATGAAGTCGGGAAAGGCCCGGGGCATGTGACGAGCGGGGACGCTCTGGTGGCTCAGACCGTGCTCACTCAGAGCCTTGAGAGCGTGGAAGCCCTGTTCTTCATCATGCCTACCAACGACTCTCTCGCAACCATCCTCGATGCGCTGAGCTCGGGCAACGCAAAGGGGAACGGGGTGATGTAAGTGCCCAGGGTGCTCATCGTGGACGACGCGGCGTTCATGAGGATGAGATCGCGGAAGCTTCTGGAAGAGCATGGCTACCAAGTGGAAGAAGCGCAAGACGGGGAGGAGGCCGTCAAGAAGTACGCGGAGACCACCCCAGACGCAGTCCTCATGGACATCACCATGCCTGTGATGGATGGAATCGCCGCGCTGAAAGAGATAAAGAAACGCGACCCGCACGCCAAGGTCATAATGTGCACGGCCGTTGGCCAGCAGTCGCTAGTCATGGAGGCCATCATGGCCGGAGCGCGTGACTACCTCCTGAAGCCCTTCGATCCGGCCAAGGTGCTCGCGTCCCTGAAAAAACTGGTCGGTTGATGACCCGCTACCAACCCAAGAGGGAGACTTGATTCGTGGGCCTGCCAATCAGAGTGCTCGTGGTGGATGACTCGGCCTTTACACGCAAAGTTGTTTCCGATATGCTGGGGTCGGATCCTGATATCACAGTAGTCGACATCGCCAGGGACGGCAGGGCGGCCGTGGAGAAAGCCCGTGCCCTCAGGCCGGACGTCATCACCATGGATGTTGAGATGCCGGTGATGGACGGCCTTGAGGCGCTGCGGGAGATCATGGGGGATCGCCCCGTCCCTGTGGTGATGCTGAGCGCCCTGACGCGGGAGGGGGCCGCGACGACCATTGAGGCGTTGGAACTCGGCGCGGTCGACTTCGTCGCCAAGCCCTCGCACTCGATGACCATTGGGCTCGGTGAGATCCGCGATCAGCTCGTGGCCAAGGTGAAGTTGGCGGCGCGGGCTAAAGTGCGTGTGCCAGCAGCCGCTTCCTCCGGTCGCCTCGGAGGCGGTGAGAGCCGAAAGCCCAGGTCAGGCAAGGAGTCAGACATCGCCGTGGTCATCGGCTCTTCGACCGGCGGTCCTTCCGCGCTCAACCAGGTTCTCCCGGCCTTGCCCGGGGACATTAAGGCGGGCGTGCTCGTCGTCCAGCACATGCCGCCGGGATTCACGAGGTCGCTCGCCGCGAGGCTCGCTGAGGCCTCTGCCATCACGGTGAAAGAGGCCGAGGCGGGGGACAGGCTTGTTGACGGTTTGGCGTTGGTTGCGCCAGGCGGGCACCACCTGTCGGTGACGGGTGCTGGAGAAGTGGTGCTGTCACAAGACCCACCGCGACACGGCGTAAGGCCGTCCGTTGATACGACGATGGAGTCGGCGGCGCGCGTGTATGGGGACAGGTTGGTAGGGGTTGTGCTCACGGGAATGGGCAGGGATGGCGCGGCAGGTATGGCTGCTATCAAGGCGGCAGGCGGGAGGACGATAGCGGAGCATGAGTCTACTTGCGTGATATACGGCATGCCGAAAGCCGTGGTCGAGCAGGGGCTGGCCGATGTGGTCGTTCCCGTCCAGGAGGTGGGCGGTGCTATCGCGCAGATGGTTCGCGAATTAGGGTAGAACTCGATGAACGATGATGAGACTTGGCGTTCCGGGAGTTGCAATAGACGTGCAGGACATGGAGTACGGCCTTTTCCGAAAGAAAGTCATGCAGGCGGTGGGAATTGACCTGGGCTGCTACAAGGAGAACCAAATGAAGCGCAGGTTGGCCGCGGCGCTCACGAGGTCGGGTCACGCCAGTCTCTTCGACTACTGGCGGGCGATGGAGCAAGATCCCACGCTGCTCCGGGACTTCGTGGATTTCGTAACCATAAACGTATCGAGTTTCTTCAGGAACCGAGAGAAGTTTGACGAACTAGCAAGAACCATTCTGCCTGACCTTCTCAAGGTCAGGCGGTCCCTCAAGGTGTGGTCGGCAGGGTGCTCGACGGGCCAAGAGCCTTACACGATCGGCATAGTGCTGAGCGAGCTTACACCCGGTACCGCGCACCGTATCCTTGGAACGGACATCAACGTCTCAGCCCTGAGTCTTGCGCGAGAAGCGGTTTACACGCGAGACGACGTCAAAGAGGTAAGATCGGGGCTCGTGCAGAAGTATTTCACGGTAGAAGGAGACAAGCTGAAGTTGAGGGACTCGGTGCGCCGGATGGTCGAGTTCAGGATCCACAACCTGCTGGCCGACGCGTACGAAGAAGAGTGTGACCTCATTCTCTGCCGGAACGTCATGATATACTTCACCGAGGAAGCCAAGGAGCGGGTGTTCAGGGGGTTCCACACGAGTCTGAGGCCGGGAGGCGTGCTGTTCATCGGAGGCACGGAGACTATCATGAACGCGTCTGAGCTAGGTTTCGAGCTCGTCTCTCCGTTCTTCTACCGTAAGAGGCCCTCGGTTGTCGCGTGAGCCGCGCAAGCCGCGAAATGCTGCTTTGGCTGAGGTGGTTGTCTTGGTTGCCAGAGGGACAAGCGTTGTATCGGAAGATGTGCGAGCTCGAGCTCTCGAGCTCATACAAGATCTGCTCGCCCAGCTCAGAGAGGCGGGCTCCCCCGTCGTCGAGCCTCCCTACGACGACTTGGTCGAAGTCGTTGAGGACATCAAGTCCGACGTATCGAAGGCCGCGCCGCAGGCGCTGGTGTCCTGGACCGCTTTCGACGAACCCGACGAATACGAATACGTACACCCGTTCGACGTGGCCGTGTTCTCAGTGGCAATCGCGCTTGCTTTGGGGGAGAAGGCTCGCATCGTGGACATCGGTCTGGGCGCCCTGCTGCACGATGTGGGGATGGCTCTAGTTCCGGTCGATCCTCGGGTGAGCTATAGGGAGGGCGAAGGGCTCTCGCCCGAGCGGGCGAAGGAGATGCGCGCCCATCCCGAGTTGGGCGTGAAAGTCCTCAGGCAGCACCCGCGCATCTCGGCATTTACGAAGGCCATCGTCGCCCAGCACCACGAGCGCATGGACGGCAGCGGTTACCCCAGGGGTCTTCGCGGGTCGGACACCCATCCGTACTCGCGGATAGTCGCGTGCGCCGACGTGTACAGCTCGATGCTCGCAAGGTCGCGCCTCGACAGGCACATGATGCCCGGCGAGGTAGTCGACTACATGATGAGCGCGGCAGGTTTCGAGCTCGACAAGGATGTGGTGCGGGCGATGCTGGGTTGCGTGTCGCCGTTTCCGGAGGGGGCTTTCGTGCGTCTCAGCACCGGGGAGCTTGCCGTCGTCACAAGGCTCTCCAGGGGAATGGTAACGCGCCCTGTCGTGCGCCTCGTGAGAGAGGACGGCGGAGCGCGGGCGGAAACGACCACCGAGATAGACCTTGCTCGCCCGGAGCACCAGACCACGCTCATAACTGCCATCGAGTGAGCGGGGCGAACGACTTGAGAGACTGAGCTAGGACAGGGTCGACGCTCGTGCCGGCCCGGGGTCGGGGCGTTGTGCGGCGAGGAGCAGGTGGCAAGCGTTATGGAGCCCTCTTGACGTGGTGGGAAGGAGGTGGCGGGCCGGGTGAGGATCGTGTTTGACGAGGGCATCCTGGGCTTCGAGGATGTCCGTGAATATGACCTGATAGAGTCGGACGACCCTGGCCCGTTCAGGTGGCTCCGGGCTACCTCAGGAGACCTCGCGTTCATCGTGGTGGATCCCTCGGTTTTCTGGCCTGACTACGATCCTGACCTGGGCAAGGCTTGCCCGGATCTGGGCGTGACCGGGAGAGACGAAGTCCTCCTGTACGTGATAGTTACCGTGCCGGACGATCCTCTGCTTGCCACGGCGAACCTCTTCGCTCCGATCGTTGTGAACGCGCGTACGGGCAAGGGGAGGCAGGTGCCGCTGCGTGAGTCTGGTTTTCCGCTCGCGGCGTGCGTTTTCCCGGAGAACATACGCCAGGGAAAGGTCGGATTGACCGATGCTTGTCCTGACGCGCAGAAGCGGTGAAAGCGTGATCATCGCCGACGACATCAAGGTCACGGTGATTTCCGTAGACACGAAGGCCGGCAGGGCCTACGTGAAACTGGGGATCACCGCGCCTGCCGACCTCAGAATATACAGAGAGGAGATATACGAGGAGATCAGACGCGAGAACGAAGCCGCGTCCGGTGCCACTCTCACTGACTTCGCTGCGCTTGCCCGGGCGTGGCGGCAAATGAGAGTGCCTGCTCGAGATCGATCAGAGTGATCAGCCTATCTTCCGCCCTAGCGATCCCTACGATGTACGCCAGGCCCGCGCCTTCCCTCGCAAGAGCCTCCGGTCTCTCGATGTCTTGTTCCGGTATGTGCGATACCTTCACCACGGAGTCTACGATCATCCCGATCGTGTCTTGCCCGGCCTGGACCACCACTATCCGTGTGGACGGCGTGACCGGTTCGGCGGGAACTCCCAGGCGCTTGGCCAGGCTCAGCACGGGGATGACCTGGCCGCGCAGGTTGACGACGCCTTCCACATACTCCGGAGCGCTCGGCACCGGGGTTATGGGCTGCATGCGTACTATCTCCCGCACGTCGCTGATGCCTACCGCATAGAGCTCCCTGCCGAGTTGAAACACGACGACATGCCTCGTGGCGGAGACGCTATGGGCGTGGACGTCCCCGGGTTCCGTTCCCCATCTTGCTCCGCTCGCCGGCGCGCTGACTGAGGTGGACACGTTGCAGTCACTCCTCCCTTTTCCTCTTGAATGGCCCCAGATCCATCGAATAGCCTCCAATCCGTCACGCGAACCTGGCCACGAGCTTTTCGAGGTCGGCCGCCATCTTCGCGAGGTCTTGGGCG
>JANLFY010000021.1 GCA_024653485.1 Bacillota bacterium
TTTCTCAGTCCAGATGAATGTGTTTTGGGGTGACAAAATCACAGTCCGTTGACAGAGAGATCTCCGACCAGCTGCTCGAGTTCAAGCCATGCTGAGGCTCCTATGAGGTCGCGGAGGGCTCGGAGGGCCCGGGGGCACGGAGGGCGCGGCGGCCCGGTGGGGTTCCTCGGGTCACCCCAGGTATTGAGACGTTGCTTTGGTGGAGGAGGGAAGCCCCTGATCGGGAGGAGGGAGAGGGAGCAGCAGGAGAGGCCGTGCGGTGAGAGAATTATGAACGAAAGGAGTCGGGCGTTCGTAATGGATCCGCCGGGGGGCTTGCCGTGGTTCTGACGTCGTGCAGCTACATACCGCTCGAGATCCCGCTAGCCCTGGGGATGGGTGCGAAGAGAGCTGTCTTCCACGAGCTCTCTCCGTCCGCCGAGACTTGTCTTCCCCGTGATCTCTGTCCCTATGCGAAGGCGTTCGTGCGTGAACACGGGCGAGAGTGGACCGTGGCCGTGGCGGGGTCTTGCGACGGGATGCGAAGGGTGTACGATGCGCTTCGCCAGTTCCGACTCGCCCGGGCGGTTTGCTTCGTAGACGTCCCGAGGAAGAGCGAAGGTGGAGCAGACGAGTACTACGCCGAGGTGTTGAGGGCGTTCGCCAGCGAAGTCGCCTCAACGTCGCCCGCTGAGAGCACAGGGCCGCAGGAAGCCACTTGCGATGTGAACGGCCCCCTGTTCCGACGACGACTCGCTGCGGTCGTCCGGACCATGGACTCCCTTCGAGGCGAGCTCGCGAGGGTTTTCGGGTTGGCGGCCTTCGGCCGCGTGTCGGCGACAGACGCCATGGACGCGGTGCTCGGGGTGAACGACGCACTGGGACATAGCTGCGCTTCGGGCCTTGTACGCGGATGGCATCCCGGTAGCGGGCTTGGGGGCACCGGGGAAGGGCCGGGCGGCGAAGACGGATGGTTACATGAGGCAGTAAGCGAGGCTCGGGCGGCGATTCGCCGCAAGATCCGCGCGGCGGCCCCTGGCGGAGGCGCACGGGTGCGGGTCGGCGTCTCCGGGACGTGCTTGTTGGAGCCCGCGCTCATCGGCGTCCTCGAGGGCGTAGGGATGTCCGTGGCCTTCGTAGACTCGTGCCTGGGTCAGCGCAGCTTCAACTTCAGGGTTCTTGCGGACTGCGGCCCGCGTGGCGCTGAGGCAGATCTGGCTTCAGAGCCCTTCTCCTCCCTTGCCCGGGCATACCTCAAGAAGCCGGCATGTCCCCGGATGTTCGTCGGGACCGCCAGGGCGGAATACCTTCTGGGGCTTGCGGGGTCCTGTGGGGTACATGGGATAGTGTACGTGGCACCTAAATTCTGCGACCACGCGTACTACGACTTCGCTGAGCTGAAGAGGGGCGTGGGTGAACGGGGACGCCTGCCCATGCTTCTCTTGGAAATGGAATTCGGGTTCGCGCACTCCGGTCAAGTCATCACCCGCGCGACGGCGTTTAGGGAGATGCTCGAGGGGCGGGTGGGGACCTCGTGAGCCGTGTCCGCGTTAGATCGGGGTTCCGTCAGGTCTTGGGCCGAGCCATGGCGGCCGCTGCTCGTCGGACCGGGATCCGACCGGACTTCCTACTCCGCAGCGCGTGGGCGTACCGGGCAGCGCGAGCGGCGCTGCCGCTTCTTGAGATGCGGGGGGCGAAGCCCTATCAGGTCGCCGCGATAAGGTGCATGCTCTCTGACCTGGCCGCCGCGTACCTGGGGGAGAGACCCTGCGTCTTCGCGAGCGCATTCGTGCCGACAGAGTTGATTTATGGCCTCGGGGGCGTGCCGTTCCTGCCGGAGGCTGCCGCCGGCCTCGCGGCGGCTTTCGGCCTCGCTGACCGGAGCCTCTCAGCCGGCGAGGCTCATTGGTACTCCCCCGATCTGTGCAGCTTCCATCGGGCCGGCTTGGGTGGGTTTGCGGCCGGCCTTCTGCCCCGACCGTCGGCTGTCGTCGCCGCGTCGCACCTTTGCGATGGGGGCAAGAGATCCCTCTTTCACATGAGCAGGCTTGTCGGATGCCCGTTTTACGTGTTGGACGTCCCGTACGGACATTCCGAATTCGGTGCCCGGTACCTGGCCTCCCAGATCGAGCGGGTGGCCGAGGATCTCGTGAGGCGAGTGCCCGGGCTCTCCCTCGCAGGACTGGGTCGCGCGCTCGAGTGTTCCCGCAAGACCCTCGAGGAGTATCGGCGGGTCTCGGCCCTCAGGCGGAACGTGCCTGCTCCGTGGCGCGGGTCCGAGGCGTTGAACTATGTCCTCCTCTTCCTGTGGTCGTGGGGAAGTCCCATCCTCACGGAGTTCTACAGCGCGCTTCGCCTGCATCTCGAGCGGACTGTCGGTTCGGGCGCCTTCCCGGTCCGAGAGGAAAGGCACAGGCTTCTTTGGCTGAACCTGAGACCTTACTATGCGACGAGGATGTTCAGTTGCATCGAGGGAGAATGGGCTTCATCCGTTGCCTTCGAGGAATACAGCTTCGCTTACTGGCCGAGCCCCGACCCACGTGATCCGTTCGCGAGCCTTGCGGAGAAGATGCTGTCCAACTTCGGCTGGGGTCCGATAGAGCGGCGCTTGGAAGTCATCGAAAGACTCGTTGAGGAGTACTCCATCGACGGTGTAGTCCAGTTCGCTCAGTGGGGGTGCAGGCAGTCAAACGGAGGTGCGGCCATGATCGCGAGGCGACTCGCGGAAAAGGGCATCCCTTTTCTCAATTTGGACGGGGACGGGGTGGACGCGAGGTGTGGAACGGAGGCGCAGGCCATCACGAGGCTGAGCGCTTTCATGGAGCTCCTCGACGCGCGAAAGGGACGGTGAGATCGGGTGTTCGCGGCGGGGATAGACGTCGGGTCGACTGCCACGAAGGCTGTGATTCTCGAAGACGGGGCTATCTCGGGAGTGCGTGTGGTGCCTACAGGCGTTGACGTTGCCTGCTCGGCGGAAGAGTGCCTCCGTGATGCGTGCCACGTCGCAGGCGTGAGCCCCGACGCGTTGAAGGCTGTCGTGGCGACGGGTTACGGCAGAGGGAGAGTACGGGGCGCGGACAAGACACTGACGGAGATAACGTGTCATGCCCGTGGCGCGCGGGCTCTCGTGGAATCGGCCCGGGTCGTGGTGGATGTCGGCGGCCAGGACTCGAAGGTCATACGGTTGGACGACGACGGAATGGTCGCTGACTTCGTTATGAACGACAAGTGTGCGGCGGGCACCGGGAGGTTCCTTGAGGTCATGGCCGCCAGGCTGAACGTCCCGCTGGAGGAGTTCGGCGACATGTGGCGCTTGGCCAGGGGAGGCGCGCGGATTTCCAGCACGTGCACGGTGTTCGCTGAGTCGGAGGTAGTGAGCCTTCTCTCCCGAGGCGGAGACCGGGAGTCGATAATCAGGGGTCTCTGCGATGCGGTCGCCGACAGGCTTGCGGGAATGGTTCGGCGCGTGGGCGTCTGTGGACCTATCGTTATGACGGGCGGCGTGAGTCGGAACGAAGGTATCAGGCGGTCGCTGGAGGAGAGACTATCCGCGCCCGTGAAGGTTCCGGAGAGGGCCCAGTACGCGGGGGCGTATGGGGCCGCACTCATCGCCTCCGAGCTCGTCACAAGCGCGCGACGGTCCGGGCTCGGCGTGGGGGCCAGGCCCGAGTGAAGATGCCCCCAAGACCGGGCGAGGCGGCACGACCATTGGAACTGTCGCTGGCGCGCGTTCGTTGTACAGGGATGGTTCGTCATAGGCACCTGTCCCGGACCTCGGACGCCGTGGGACGCCGGGATGTCTTCCGTCCTTGCCGGCGCGTGCGGGTTCTTGGCCCGAGCGGGACGAAGTGATTTGTCTTGCCACGATCGTGAGCTCCTTCACCGGTTGGAGGGACTCGCCCGCGTCGGAGCGTTCGGTCGGGTGGAGGGCCGCTGAAACCGACCGGTGACTGGGCGCCCACGCATCACCGACATGCTACAGCTGCACCATAGCTGAGACTCAAAGGTGGAAAGGGGGAACTCGTTGCCGTGATCGAGGTGGAGAACCTCACAAAGATGTACGGCAGGGCAAGAGGCGTTGAGGACCTCACCTTCTCCGTGGAGCAAGGCGAGATCCTCGGCTTTCTCGGGCCGAACGGCGCGGGAAAGACAACGACGATGCGGATCATAGCAGGATATCTGGCGGCGACAGCTGGAACCGTTAGGGTAGGGGGGCATGACGTCTTCGAGGAGCCCATGGAAGCCAGAAGACGGATCGGGTACCTCCCGGAGAATCCTCCAGTGTACCGCGAAATGACGGTAAAGGGTTACCTCCACTTCGTGTCCGAGATCAAAGGGATCCCGAAATCCCTGAGAGCAGGGCAGATCGCGCATGTCGTGGAATCTTGCGGCCTGGGACCCGTATACGGTCGTCTCATCCAGAACATCTCGCGCGGTTTCAAGCAGAGAGTGGGGCTGGCTCAGGCGCTTCTCGGAGAGCCCGACGTCCTCATACTGGACGAGCCCACAGTGGGGCTCGATCCAAGGCAGATCATCGAAATCCGCGAGCTTATCCGGAGCCTCGGCGGAAAGCACACCGTGATCCTCAGCTCGCACATCTTGCCCGAGGTTAGCATGGTGTGCGGGAGGGTAGTGATTATCAACAACGGCCGTCTCGCGGCCATCGACACCCCCGAGGGGCTTGGGCGTAGGCTACGCGGATCGCAATGCCTCGCCGTGCGGGTGCGGGGTCCGAGGGAAGCCGTCGTGGCCGAGGTTGGTGAGCTTTCAGGCGTGAGGTCGGTCTCAGTTGAGGAGACCGGGACGGGGCGTGGCACTGAGTCAGTGCCCGGACGTGCGGGCGAAGTGCGCCTATCGGTGGAGACGGAGATGTCCGCGGACGTGCGTGAGGCGCTCTTCTTCAGGATGGCCGAACGCGGGTGGCCGATTGTGGAGATGAGGTTCGTCGACCTCAGCCTGGAGGACGTCTTCCTCCGGCTCACCACCGAGGAGAAGCTAGAAGAAGCGTCGGAGGTGGCGGCAAGTGCTTAAGACGTGGTTCATCTTCAAGCGGGAGGTCGCCGCGTATTTTCTTTCGCCCATAGCGTATGTCTTGGGCGCGGTGTTCCTGGTGCTCTCCGGGTACTTTTTCTCCATCCTCCTTTTCGCCACGCGCAGCGCGAGCATGCAAGCAACGTTCGGAAACATGGCGGTAACGTTCCTCTTCGTGGCGCCGGTGCTCACCATGAGGCTCCTCGCTGAAGAAAGGAAGCTCGGGACGGACGAACTCCTCCTGACTTCTCCCGTGACGACTACCTCAATAGTGGTCGGGAAGTACCTTGCGAGCGTTCTCACGTACCTGGTGTTTCTCGGGGCCACGCTGGTCTATCCGGCCATCCTGCGGAACTACGGCAGCCCCGACATGGGTCCCATCTACTCCGGGTACCTAGGCATGTTCCTCTTCGGTGCGGCCTGTCTCTCGGCGGGGACCTTTGCGTCGGCGCTCACGGAGAACCAAATAGTAGCGGGGATGGTGGGGTTTGGCATGCTCCTTCTCTTCTGGATCGCGGGGTGGGTCGACGCGGCTGTGACGGGACCCGTGGGCCAAGCCGTGTCGGCGCTGTCAATCCTGGAACACTTCGATGGCTTCCAGAAGGGTATGATCGATCTCTCTCACGTCATGTACTACCTCAGCTTCATCTTCTTATTCCTCTTCTTTGCCGTGAGGACGATAGACTCAAGGAGGTGGAGCGCATGAGGCTCGCCATTCTCCGCGCGTGCCCGATACGCAAGTTCGCGCTCGGCCGCAGGATGCGATATGGGTCCAACGCCCTCTTGTTGACCCTTGCGGTGATCGCGATAGTCCTGATGGTGAACGTCATAGTGGCGCGTCACCCCGCGAAGCTGGACCTCACACAGGAGAAGATGTACACTCTCTCGGAGGAGACAAGGCAGATCCTTCGCAAGCTCGATCGCGACGTCAAGATAACCGCCTTCTTCCCAGAAGGGGATGCTGTGGGGGAGATGGTGAGGGATCTCCTCAACGAATACACGCGGCTCTCATCGAAGGTTTCTGTGTCGTTCGTCGACCCCGACAAGAACCCGTCGCTGGCAAAGCAGTATGAGATCACAGCTTACGGAACCTCCGTCGTCGAAGCGGGTTCTAGGTCGCGCAAGGTGATGCAGTACGATCTCGTGGAGTATGGCGGGGAGTCGCAGACACCCGGGTTCGCGGGAGAGCAGGCCTTCACGCGGGCCATAATCGGTGTGCTCGAGGGGGAGGAGAGATCCGTCTACTTCCTTGTGGGCCATGAAGAGCGCGACCTCGTGCAGGACTACTGGCAGGCGAGGTCGTTCCTCGAGGGCGAGGGGTACACGACCAAGACGCTCAACCTTGCGAGCGAAGGCAAGGTCCCTGGGGACGCAGCGCTCGTCGTGATAGCGGGTCCGCAGAAGGATCTCGCGCCAAAGGAGATAGAGGCGGTTCGAGATTACGTCGACCGTGGCGGCAGCGTCATGGTGCTTGCTGAGCCGTTGCGCCAAAAGGGACAGCTTCAGAACATCAAGGCCTTGATTGCCAAGTGGGGCGTGGGTCT
This sequence comes from Bacillota bacterium, assembly GCA_024653485.1. Taxonomy (NCBI): domain Bacteria; kingdom Bacillati; phylum Bacillota; species Bacillota bacterium. The sequence continues at coordinate 6,555 of JANLFY010000021.1, forward strand.
GAACGATGATGTGGTCATCGATCCCGCAAGCCACTACTTCCTCGACGCGGGGAGCCCGATTCCCGAGGTGCAGTACCACGACATCACCATGAAGCTCATCACGGAGAAACTCGGGTGCGTGCTGCCTAGGAGCAGGAGCCTGTTCGAGTCGCGAGAGTCGGCAGATCCGGGCGTGACCGTCTCGGCGCTCCTCAAGACTTCCGGGCAGTCGTGGGGAGAGACCGATCTCGAGGCCAAGCAAGTCTCGTTCGACCCGAAGTCAGACAACAAGGGGCCGCTCGTCTTGGCATTCGCCGTGGAGCGTGTGTCGGAGAAGAAGACCGTAGCCGAGAGCGGCGGGGATGACGGGACCAAAGACGGCTCGGCGGATGAAGGAACGCGAAGCGAGGACGGGGTCGGCAAAGCGGCCGGCGATGGGGCAAAGGCGAGAATGCTCATCGTGGGGAACGCCAGCTTTCTCGACAACGACGTGGTGACCTTCCAGGGCAACATCGACCTCTTCATGAACTCCGTGGGATGGCTAGTGGGCAAGGAGGAGTCAATCACTATCCGAGCCAAGTCTCCAAGCTACAGCCAGATTTATCTTACAGGCCAGCAGGCCAGCCTCGTGTTCTACTCCACCGTCGTGGGGATTCCGCTCGTGTTCCTGCTGGTAGGTGGGGGAATCTGGCTGAGGAGGCGCAACCTATGAGGAAATTCGCCAGCACCTACATCGCAGTCGCCGTGGTGGTGGCGCTCGGGGCGTATATCCTGTTCGTGGAGGGCGTGAGGACGCCGGGAGAGGACGCGGGCAAGATCCTCGTCGATGTGGCGGCCGACGAGGTCACTCGTGTGACCGTGGAACGAGCGTCTGGCCGAGTGGAGGTAGCGAGGGGCGAGGCACACGGCAAGGCCGAGTGGCGGATCGAGTCTCCGAAGGCCGTGGCCGCGAGCGACGACGCCGTGAGAGCTCTCGTGAACGCTGCCGCGAAGCTGACGTGCGAGAAGAGAATAACAGATCAAGCCGGAGACGGCGAACTCGAAACCTTCGGTTTCGACCATCCGTGGCTCAAGATCACTCTTCATATGAAGGAGGGTGAAAAGGCCATTCTGTTAGGAGGTGAGACACCCGTCGGAGGCGCGCGCTACGTGAAGCTGGCCGACTCCGGCGCGATATACACCGTCGCGTCGAGCACCGTGTCCGCATTGAACAAGAGATTCGAAGACCTCCGCGAGAGGAACGTCGTCCCGGTTCAGAGCGGTTCTGTGACCGCCCTGCGCCTCGTAAAGCCCGAGGGGCTCGATGTGAGATTGGAGAGGGTGCAAGGGGAGGAAGCCGGGGAGGAAGAGTGGCGCATCACCCAGCCATTCAACGATGTGGCAGACAAATGGAAGGTCAGTGACCTCGTTTGGGATCTCACGGGACTGAGCGTGAGTGAGTTCGTGGACGACGAGGGCAGAGACCTCGAAAGGTGGGGCTTGGAGCGGCCGAGGCTGCGGGTGGAGGTTCTGAGTACGGAGCGTGACTCCGTGTTTGAGCTCCTCGTGGGTTCCGAGGCTCCGGACGACATGGGCTTTTACGTCCGCACCTCCGACTCTCCTTCAGTGTACTTGGTCAATCCGGCCGCCTTCGCTCCGCTCGAGACGGGAGCTGTGGACCTCGTCAAGAAGGAGCTGCTATCATGGAATGACGATGACGTTCTTCGCGTGACGTGTGTGGATCAAGGAAGGGCTGTCGCCTTCCTGAGAGACGGCAAGGGGTGGAAGACCGTGCCACCCAACCTGGACGCAGCCAAGGCCACCCTCATCCAGGGCCAGCCTGCTACGAAGCCGGCTGAGGTCGTCAAGGAGGGCGTGAAGTGGGAGCTCAAGGCGGGCGAGAAGAGGTACTCCGAGGATGAAATGTCAGCACTGCTTGCGGCGCTGCGCGACGTCACCGTGGCTTCCGTGGTCGAGGGCTCGGTGGCGGGAACGGCTGACGCGCGCTACGGGCTCGACAGACCTCGGACAAGCGTGGAGCTCGACCTCGGTGACGGGAACGTCTTGGAGCTCAAGATAGGCAGAAAGATGGACCGAGGCGAGGCGCTACATGCGACAGCGACGGGAAGAAACCTGGTATACGTCGTCGAAGAGGAAAAGGTCAAGGCGCTTCAGAGCGCGATCGGAAGGTTCCTTCAGTGAGCGTCGCCGATAGCGTGAGCGGTCACCTGAGCCTCGTTTCCTGAGCCTCGAGGTCTAGACGCGGGCTCGCCGCGACGAGCGGCGAGCTCTTGGTTTTCGGGGTCATTGGAGGAATTGCAGACCGCCGCGGTGAATTAACCAAAGTCAACTAGCACGAAAAGGCGAATGTCCGACAGAAAGGCAGGAGGCCCGCGGATGAACGCTTCCAGGTCTGCGGGGCCCGTGTGGAGGCGCGCTCTCATGCGGCGGAAGCGTCGTCTCACGGCAGGTGCGGGGCGTGAAAGGAGCGCAGGAGCGCGCCGTGTCTTATTGACTGGCGTCCTCGTCGTGTTCGCTCTGGCGGCAGCGCGGGCCTGGGCGGGCGCCGCGGACCAACCGCGAGGGGACGCCCGCCTGACTGTCCACTTCATAGATGTGGGCCAGGGCGACGCCGTGCTCGTGCAGGCGCCGTCCGGCAAGAGGATGCTCGTGGACGGTGGTCCTGCGGAGACGTCGGACCGGCTTGTAAGCTACCTGAAACGCCACGGTGTCTCGAGCGTCGACGTCGTGGTGGCCACTCACCCTCACGCGGACCACATCGGTGGGCTCCTGGAAGTGCTCAAAGCCTTCTCTGTCGGTCTCGTGGTGGATTCGGGGAAGATCCACACGACCACCACGTACGAGCGCTTCCTCACGCTCGTCGACCAGAAGGGCGCAAGTTTCCGCCTGGGACGGGCGGGCGATGTAATAGATCTGGGTCCTGGCCTGGACGTAACGATCTTGCATCCTTCGGAGCCGCTGGCGGAAAGCATGAATGATTGCTCAATAGTCCTGAGACTGAGGTTTCGCGGCGTGAGCTTCCTACTCATGGGAGACGCCGAGAGGGAAGCGGAGGATGCCATCCTGAGGAGCGGACTCGAAGTGAGGGCAGACGTTCTCAAGGTGGCGCATCACGGCAGTTCGAGCTCGTCAAGCCCTCGATTCCTCAAGGCGGTGAGTCCCGCGATTGCGGTGGTGCTCGTGGGTGCAGGCAACCCATTCGGCCACCCTCACCAGGCGACCCTTCGCAATCTCGTTGCCTGCGGAAGCAGAGTGTTCCGCACGGACATTCATGGAGACGTGGTCGTTGGCACCGACGGGTCGGCGATTCGGGTGGAGACAGGCCGCTAGGTGCTGCGTGGATGAGGGATGTCAGAGGTCCGTTGGAGGAGATACACAGGATCGACTAGTGGCGATCAACGCGAAGGGAAGGTGACGCGATGCTCGATCTACTGAAGTCCGTTGCGACTGAGGCGCAAGGGTACGTCGAGATCAGGTACCACAGGCGTCTCCAGACAGCCGTCGACGCGCGCAACGGCGCGCTGAGACGCGTCGAGCGACGTACGCTCGCCGGGGCAGGAGTGAGGTGTCTCGTGGATGGTTCGTGGGGCTTCGTATCCACCACGGATGTCACTTTGGAGGGGTTGCGAAGGGCCGTGACCGAGGCTTCCGACGCGGCGAGAGCTGGTGCCCGCTTGCGAAGGGAGAAGGCGAGGCTTTCCGCGGCACGTCTCGCGAGTGGGGAATTCGCTTGCCAGACGTTCGACGACGAGCCGGACATAGCCGAGAAGATGAAGGTCGTCTTGGGAGCGGAAAGGCGAATGCGCGACGCGTCACCCCTCGTGGTCGGGAGCATGGTCATATACACCGAGTACGCCGACGAGAAGTACATCGTGACCTCCGACGGCGCGCAGGCGCACATCGTCGACCGCAAGCCAAGCTTCCACGTATTCGCGACGGTCCGGCGAGGAGATGCTCATGAGACGGGGGCTAAGGCATGGGGAGTCACGGGGGGTTGGCATGACCTCTTGCGCAAGCGCGACCTGGACAAGATGGTGGACGAAGCGGTGGATCTAGCCGTGAGGAAACTCGATGCGGGTTACGCAAAGGGCGGCAGTTACACGGTGATCCTAGATCCACAGCTGGTGGGGGTCCTGTCACACGAGGCGATAGGCCACACGGTCGAGGCCGATTTCGTGCAGAGCGGGTCCGTCGTGAAGGACAAGATAGGCGAGAAGGTCGCATCCGACCTCGTGACGCTCGTGGATGACGGAACCATGAGTGGCGCTGCAGGCATGGTGCTCGTTGACGACGAGGGCGTGCTAGGTGAGCGGACGGTGATCATCGACAAGGGAGTGCTCCGCAACTACCTGCACAGCCGCGAGTCCGCAGCGGCGTTCGGAGCGGCGCCTCACGGCAATGCGCGAGCGTTCACCTATCGTGACGAGCCCATAATCCGCATGACAAACACGTTCATCCTGCCAGGCACAGCGAGTCTCGAGGACATGATCGCAGGCATAGACGACGGGTTCTTTCTCAAGGAAATGGGCCAAGGTGGGCAGGCGGACTCCACCGCGGAATTCATGTTTGGTGTCTCAGAGGCGTACAGGATCAAGCATGGGAAAATCGCGGAGCTCGTCAAGGGAGTGACTATCTCCGGACAAGCGTTTGACGTGCTGAAGAGCGTGGACGCGGTCTCCGGTGACTTCGAGCTTGCCCTTGGATCAGGCCATTGCGGGAAATGGCAGCTTGCCAAGGTCGACGCGGGCGGGCCTTACCTGAGATGTCGGGTGACCATCGGCGGACGTCATGACTGAGGGGAGGACGGTGGGATGAAAGGCTTGGAATTGTGCGAAGAAGTGGTAAGGCGCGCCAAGGCGAAAGGGGCGGACGAAGCCGAGGTCTACTACCTCAGGACGCGTAAGCTAGAGGCCGTTTTCGAGAAAAACGACCTCCAGGTGCCGAAGGGTGATACGTACGAGGGAATCGGCGTGCGCGTCATCCGCGATGCGAGGCTGGGGTTTGCTGCGACGAACGTCTTGACCCGCGAAACGATAGACGACACCATCCAGGCTGCGCTCGCCATAGCGGCGGCTTCGCCTCCTGACGTCAATCACGTCTTCCCCGAGCCGTCAGAGGTGACGAATGTGCCCGGGGTACACGACGAGAGGGCGACTGAGCTTGCATTGGACGATGCCGTTGAGCTCGGCTCGAGATTCGTGGAGGCGGCGAGGGGATATGACCGGCGGGTGACCATCGACGCTGCGGGCTTCGTCGCACAGGCGGGTGAACGCGCCTTGGCCAACTCGAGGGGTGTGCGCGCTTTCGAGAGGGTCAGCAACTTCTCCTGCACCGCCCTAGGGTTTGCTCGCGAAGGCGACGACGTTTCGTCGTTCGACGTCGAGTATTGCGGATCCTGCAATTTGGACGACATCGACCTGGCTGCGAGTGGGAGGCGTCTTGCGGAGAAGGTGGTGAAGTCGCTCGGAGCCACGACCATCCCGAGTTTCAGGGGGACGGTCATAGTCACTCCCTACGCTGGAGGCGAGCTCATTGCTCAGCCAGTGGCGTTTTCGGCAGCCGCTGACAATGTTCAGGAGGGAAGGTCGCGGTGGCACGGGAAGCTGGCGACGAGCGTGGCATCAGTGGGTCTCACCGTCGTCGATGACCCGCGCATCCCCGCTGGCCTGGGCTCGACCTCATTCGACCGGGAGGGCGTCCCGCCCCAGAGGCTCGAGATAATCAAGGACGGGGTGCTCTGCCAGTATCTCCACAATTGCTATACCGCCCGCAAGGATGGGGTCCGTTCCAACGGTCGCGCGGTGGGAAGTGACCAGACGACGCCCGGCATCGGAACGACAAACCTCGTCATCGCCCCCGGGACCGTGCCTCTCGAGGACATGATCAGGGACACCGCAAAGGGGCTTGTTGTCAACAGGTTCTCCGGGAATCTCGACCCTGTGAGCGGCGATTTCTCAGGTGTGGTCAAGGGCGGACAGTACATCGAGAATGGCGAGGTCGTCAAGCCCGTGAAGGAGGTCATGATCGCGGGAAACATCTACGAACTCCTCTCGCGCATAGCAGCCGTATCAATGGAAACGGTGACGCTCGGAGAAGCCAGACTGCCATACATCCAGCTCGAGGGCGTATCCGTGACGGGCAAGTAGGGTCGGGTCCCCTCGGCGACACCGAGCGGGGCGTGGGATGAGGGCGACCGCATTCGGACGAAGACTGGAGGAGATCGCATGGGAGGCAATGAGCTGCGAGAGATACGCGTGTCAGACGTCACGGCCGCTGTGAAGAGGCTATGCATAAGCGCAAACTGCAATGTTCCGGGCGAGACGATAGCGGCGCTAAAGCGTGCTGTTGAGGAGGAAGAGTCCCCCGTGGGAAGGGAGGTCCTCAAACAGATACTCGAGAACCACCGGATAGCACGAGAAGAAGGGGTCCCGGCCTGTCAAGACACCGGGGTAGCCCTGGTCTTCCTCGAGGTAGGGCAGGACGTGCATTTCGTCGGTGGGGACCTCTACGAGGCTATCAATGACGGAGTGAGACAAGGGTACATAGAGGGCTACCTTCGGAAGTCGCTCGTGAACGACCCGCTCTTCAAGAGGGTGAACACCGGAGATAACACGCCCGCGATGATCTACACGGACATCGTTCCCGGCACAGGCCTTAGGATAACCGTGGCGCCGAAGGGGGGCGGTGCGGAGAACATGAGCGGCATCGCAATGCTGCCACCTGCGGCCGGGGTGGAAGGTGTGAAGAAGTTCGTGGTTGAACGCGTGCAAAAAGCGGGCTCCAATCCCTGTCCGCCAGTGGTGGTGGGGGTCGGGATAGGAGGAACCTTCGACCGCGTGGCACTCCTCGCAAAGAAGGCGCTCCTGCGGCCTGTGGGCTCGCACAACGCCGACCCGCTGTACGCCGAGCTCGAGAGGGAGCTCCTCACGGAGGTCAATAGGCTTGGGATCGGGCCGCAAGGATTCGGAGGCAGGACGACGGCGCTTGCCGTGAACGTCGAGTACGCGCCGTGCCACATTGCGAGCATGCCTGTGGCCGTGAACCTCAACTGTCACGTAGGCCCGCATGAATCGATAGTGCTCTGAGCCGTGATCTGATGAACATCAAGCCGGAGGAGGGGTCACAGGTGACGATAGACATATGTACACCCATGTCTGACGACGTGGTTGCGCGGCTCAAGGCCGGCGACAACGTGAGGATATCGGGAATCTTGTTCACCGCTCGGGACGCCGCACACAAGAGGCTCGTTGGGTTGCTCAACGAGGGGAAAGAGCTTCCCGTGGACATACGAGGTCAGATCATATACTATGTCGGTCCGGCGCCCGCGCCCCCAGGTCGTCCGATCGGCTCGGCCGGGCCAACCACCAGCTACAGGATGGATTCGTATGCTCCCATATTGATGGAGCACGGGCTCAAGGGCATGATCGGGAAGGGAAGCCGTTCCCAGGACGTGAGAGACGCCATGGTGAAGTTCAAGGCTGTGTACTTCGCCGCCATAGGTGGCGCCGGCGCGCTTCTCGCGAAGTGCGTGAAGGCATCGGAGCTTGTGGCGTACGAAGACCTCGGTCCCGAGGCGATCAGGAAGCTCACGGTGGAAGACTTCCCGGCAGTCGTCGTAAACGACGTGTACGGCAACGACCTGTACGAAGACGGCGTGCGTAAGTACCGCATAGGCTGAACGCAGGGACGAGAGGGGGTCGCGGCCCGCTGAAACCTCCGCGGACCCGACGGGCTGGTCCTCGACAGGTCCCGCGCGATAGCACGGCCGCGATCTGGCTCCGGAGGGGGACGTGAGATCCCGGATGTTGAGGCCCATTGTGTGGACTGGAAGGACGCTGGAACTCTTGGATCAGACCCGACTGCCCTCGGACAAGGTGTTCGTCAGCTGCGCAAGTTATCGCGACGTGAGAGATGCGATCCGCGAGATGAAGGTTCGGGGTGCTCCTGCAATAGGCGTCAGCGCCGCGTACGGCATGGTCCTTGCCGCGCGTGAGTTGGAAGCCGACGTTCGCGGGGCGTACATCGAAAGCCTCAAGGCGGCATCGCGGGACCTCGCACAGGCGAGGCCTACCGCGGTCAACTTGGCGTGGGCGGTGGAGAGAATGTTGGACGTTGCCTTGGGCTGTGAGGACTGGAGGGACATCCCCGCCGCTCTGGAAGAGGCCGCTCGGGCCATGGAGATGGACGACGTCGAGGCGAACAGGCGGATCGGCAGGCACGGAGCGCCGCTCCTCGGAGATCCCGTGACGGTGCTCACGCACTGTAACGCGGGCGCGCTCGCGACCGCCGGGTACGGTACAGCGCTTGGGGTCGTGCGGGCCGCGGTCGAACAGGGGAAGCGCGTGCGCGTCTACGCTGACGAGACCCGGCCGTACCTTCAGGGCGCGAGGCTGACCGCCTTCGAGCTCTTGGAAGAGGGCATTCCTGTGACGCTCATAACGGATGGCATGGCCGGCTACGTGATGAACCTCGGCAGAGTCGATTGCGTGATCGTCGGCGCCGACAGGATCGCTGCAAATGGTGACGTGGCGAACAAGATAGGCACGTACAGCCTTGCGGTGCTCGCGAAGGAGAACGGCATTCCGTTCTACGTCGCCGCCCCAGTGTCAACGCTCGACCTTGGTTGCCCTACCGGCCGGGACATCCCCATCGAAGAAAGGGATCCGGAGGAAGTCGTGGGCATTCTCGGGCACAGGATAGCGCCGGAAGGCGTGGACGTGTTCAACCCCGCCTTCGATGTCACCCCGGCATGGTACATTTCGGCGATCATCACTGACAGAGGCATAGCCCGTCCCCCGTATGACAAGAGCCTGAGAGGGCTCGTCCCTCGGCACGGATGAGTCTACGAGCGGGGCGACGGCTCGTGTGGGGCATTGAGTTACGTCCAGCGATCCCCCTGTTGGAGCTATTGGTCGCTCCCTTCCGAACGCCCAACAAGCCAAGCAGTTCCAGGCAGAAGGAAACGGGGTGGGGTAGGATGGAAGAAGCCCAGATTCTGCCCATACTAAAGATCCGTCCCGGCGAGATCTCCTCTTACGTGGTCGTCTGCGGGGACCCGGGCCGGACGGGCATCATCGCCAAGCACCTTGAGAATGTCCGCGAGGTAGCGTACAACCGAGAGTATCGAGTGGTGAACGGTGTATACCGGGGCACACCGGTCACGGTCGCGTCCCACGGAGTGGGAGCGGCCGGGGCGTGCGTGTGTTTCGAAGAACTAATCAAAGCCGGGGCGAGGGTGCTAATCAGGGTGGGAACAGCGGGGTCGTTGAGCCGCGCCATAGTAGACGGCGATCTCATAGTCGCCACCGGCGCCGTCCGGGAGGACGGGGTGACGTCCCAGCTGGTTCCGCTCTCGTTCCCGGCGATCGCCGACTCCAAGGTGGCGGACGCCCTGTATAGGGAGGCTCGCGATCGCGGTGCCAGGGTGGCCAAGGGTATCGTGCTGACCGTGGGGGCGTTTTATCCGGGCATCCTGCCGCTGCCCAACGCGGAGATGAGCCGCGCCGGGGCCATAGGCGTGGAGATGGAGGTATCGGCCCTTCTCATCGTGGCCGCGCTGCGCGGCGCGCGCGCTGGCGCGATCCTCGCCGTGGACGGCGTGGCCATAGACTTCGAGGCGGACTCGTACAATCCCAATCGAGACGTGGTGGCGAAGGCAGTGGAGCTCGAGGCGGAGATAGCTCTCGATGCCGTCTCCCGGCTTTCGAGAGATGAGGGACACGAGGACTGGAAAGACTCGGGATGGTGAAGGCAGAATGGGAAACGGAGCGGGCAGAGACGAGGGGCCACGGCGCGCCCCTGGGTTCGATACGCAGGCGATCCATGCCGGCTGGGATGGCAAACACGCGCTTGGTGCGCTCAACCCGCCGCTGTACCAGACCACCAGCTTCGTGTTTGACAGCGTCTCCCACGCGCAGGAGGTGTTCTCAGGCGAGTCCGCGGAGTACGTGTATACCCGAGGCAACAACCCGACCTTGCGGCTCTTCGAGAGGAAGATGGCGATACTCGAGAAAGGTGAGAAGGCGGTGGCTTTCTCGTCTGGGATGGCCGCGATCTCCTCAGTTCTCCTTTCCTTCCTGGAGGCGGGAGACGAGGTCCTGACCTCTCGGACCATCTATGGATCGACTTACCACCTCCTGACGCAGCTCCTTCCGCGCTACTCCGTGAAGACTAGGTTCGCGAACCTTGCAAGCCCCGGGGCGGTGCGCGCAGCCCTGACCGAAGCGACCAAGGTCGTGTATATCGAGACCCCCGCCAACCCAAGCCTCGAGCTCGTTGACATACGAGAAGCCTCCATGGCAGCTCACGAAGTGGGGGCTGTGGTAGTCGTGGACAACACGTTCGCGACGCCGTATTTCCAGAATCCGCTCGCTTTAGGCGCCGATGTGGTCGTGCACTCCTGCACGAAGTACATAGGAGGGCACGGGGACGCCCTGGGCGGGGTAGCGGTGGCCCGCGACCCCGATTACATTCTGAGGCTGCGCTTCGAATTCCTGTGCGACCTCGGGAGCGTGCTTTCGCCGTTCAACGCGTGGCTGTTTCTGCGCGGGCTGAAGACTTTGGGAGTCCGGATGGAGCGCCACGCGAGCAATGCGCTGGTGGTGGCGAGGTTCCTTTCGGACCATCCGAAAGTGGAGCGTGTGTCGTACCCAGGCCTTGATGGTTTTCCCCAGCGTGACTTGGCCAGACGCCAGATGCGGGGCTACGGAGGCGTGGTGTCCTTCGAAGTGAGAGGGGGATACGAAGCTGCGGTGCGCTTCATCGACAGGCTGAGGCTCACCACCATAGCCGTGAGCTTGGGGGACGCCGAAACCCTCGTCGAACACCCGGCATCCATGACTCATCGCGAGTACCCCAGGGAGAGGCTGCCCGAGTTTGGGTTCAGCGAGGCCCTAGTGCGTCTGTCCGTGGGGCTGGAGGATCCGGAGGACATCATCGACGACCTGGATCACGCGCTTCGGCGTACCTAGCGCGATACCGAACTCAGGATGTCCCCCAAGGCGTCAGGATCCGGAGGGCTTGGGTGTCTTTCACCCGGCTATTCCGAGGAGCTTGCCGAGAGAAGAGGCAAGGAAACACGCCGCACAGGCGACCGTGAGCGGCAGGAGAGCGCCCAGTGCGGTCCACTTGGCGCTTCTCGTTTCGTGCCATATGGTCCATAGCGTCGTGGCGCACGGGTAATGCAGCAGGGAAAACAGGGTGAGACAGACGCCGGTAAGTGGGGTCCATCCGTGCGCCGTGACAAGCTGCCGGAGCGCGTCAAGTCCGCCGGGATCCACCATGGCGCCGGCACCGGTATACGCCATGGCAAGCACGGGTATCACTATCTCGTTCGCGGGTAGACCCAGAAGGAACGCCGTCATGACGTGGCCGTCGAGCCCGATGACCCTGCCGAAGGGCTCGAGCGCGGCCGCGAGGCGTGTGAGAAGACTCGCGCCGCGCAAGGTCGAGTTGGCCAGCACCCACGTTAGAGCTCCAACTGGCGCCGCCACGCTTGCCGCCCTAACCAGGACGAAGAGAGCTCGATCGAGCAATGCTCGTATAATCACCCTTACGACCTGCGGTTTCCTGTACGGCGGGAGCTCGAGCACGAAGAACGATGGGACGCCTCGAAGCGTGGTGCGCGAGAGAACCCAGGACACAGCGAGCGTCACCGCAACGCCCAACAGCACCGTTGCCAGAAGCGAGAGAGCCGCGGCGCCTTGCAGGCCGGCGCCGAAGAATACCGATGACATTGCGACGAGAGTCGGAAACCTTCCGTTGCAAGGCACGAAATTGTTGGTGAGGACCGCGATGATCCGTTCCCGAGGCGATTCGATTATGCGACACGAGACCACCCCGGCCGCGTTGCACCCGAACCCCATGCACATCGTGAGAGCCTGCTTTCCGTGAGCGCCCGCGCCTCTGAAGAAGGCGTCGAGGTTGAAGGCCACCCTTGGCAGGTAACCCAGGTCTTCAAGCAGCGCGAAGCAGGGAAAGAATATGACGACGGGAGGCAACATCACTGACACGACCCAGGCAAGGGCCCTGTAGGCGCCCATTACCGTGATGCCGGTCAGCCACGCGGGAGCTCCGGCACGTGTGAAGAGGATGAGAAGGCGGTCCTGGCAGCTAAACAGAGCGGCGCCGAGCCACTTCGACGGCACGTTCGCTGCCACAAGGGTTATCCAAAACACCACACCCAAGAGCGCCAGCATGAGGGGATACCCGAGCAACCTTGACGTGACGATGTCGTCGAGGCGCGTGTCCCAGGCAGGCGGGGCTTGCGTGGGACGGCGCACCGTCCTTCGGCAGATGCCCTCGGCCACTTCGTAGATCCTGGTTACCACGAGGTCTCGTACGTCCCCCTGCAGGGCAGACCTCGCCTTCCGGGCTGCCTCCACGATATCGCCGAATGACTCCGTGTCTAGGCGGCTCATGCTGGAATCCCGCCCTTTGCCACAACGGATCGGGTGACGCGTCGAGGGTTCACGTCGGGTGGCACCTGTCCGTCGAGTGCGGCGTCGATGGCTCTAATCAGGCCGGGGTCGCCGTCAATGAGTCGCAGAGCTACCCACCGTGGGGAAAGCCATGGGGCGGCCTTGGGCACGACCTCCCTGAGGCTCGACTCGATGCAAGCCACCAGAGCTTCTACCTCGCGGCCGTACGTGACTTGGAGTGGTCGCGTGACCACATGTCCGGAGGCCACCGCCGCGACGTTGTCCATTAGCTCAGGGATGCCTTGTCCGGTCCGCGCCACTGTTGGCGCCACCGGCACCCCGAGCTCCGCGGACAGCTCCTTTGCGTCGACGAAGACGTGCTTGCGCTCGGCTTCGTCCACGAGATTCAGGCATACCACGACCTTCGGCGTCATCTCCGTTATCTGAAGGACGAGATTGAGGTTCCGCTCCAGGCACGTGGCGTCGGTCACTACCACGGTCACATCGGCCCCGCCGAAGCATATGAAGTCCCTCGCGGCTTCTTCCTCTGGCGACGTGGAGAGGAGCGAGTACGTGCCTGGAAGATCCACGACCCTGTAGGACACCCCTTCGTGCACGTAGACGCCCTCTGCGACCGCCACCGTCTTTCCCGGCCAGTTTCCCGTGTGTTGTCGCAGGCCGGTGAGGGCGTTGAAGACGGTTGTCTTACCCGTGTTGGGATTGCCCGCCAAAGCCACGGTGTAGCGAGCTCGCCCAGACGCGTGGCTCATTTGAGCGCGCCCGCCTAGGCGCGATCTCGGCAGTACGTTCGACGTTTGGAGAAACTCTGACGTCACAAGGCCCACCTCCAACATGGACACACGAGTGGGCGTCCACGCGAACATGGGCGTGAACGCCGACATATGCGTGGGCGCTGGGCGAACACCAGCATGGGCACGGATGGGAAGACGGGTGCACGAGCCGGGCGCCCGGAGCGGTCTCGCTGAACTCAGAACCGGCTAAGCCGGGGGTCAGCGGGTTGAGACCCCGCCAGCAGTTCAGGGGAAGGTCTTCCGGCGGGATCGGGCGCCGGGTTGGGGACCAGCTCCACCCTCACTTGGCCGGCTTCGCGTTCCCTCAACGCGATCAGGCTGCCTTTCACGCTGTACGCGGTGGGGTCGCCCGCTGGGCTCCGGCGTACCGGGGTCACGCACGCCCCCGGAACGAGCCCCACATCGAGAAGCCGCCTCCTACAGAAACCTGTAGCTGACAGGCTCGTGACTCGGCACGTTGTTCCAAGGGGCGCTTGCGAGAGGGCGAGCTGGTTCTCACGCATCTTGCGCCGACAGTTCACGAACGAACCTCCTTTCCGCGCGAGAAGGCGCCGGGCTTTCGGGAGCGGGGGGGCGCCTCACCCATCGCGCATCCTTGGCCGGAGAGCCGGGACGGCACCGGGAATACGCAGTAGTATACTATGAAGTCCCGAACCGGATCGGTGTCTGAGCGGGCGCACTTTGCGAGGCGTGCCGTTGTCACGCGGCCTGGTGAATGGTAAAATACAGGGGGATGCGACATCAAGGTGCGTCCAGAACCGACGAACCTGGTAGGTGCCCCATGCGGGGAGAATAGGGAAGAGGCAGCGGGGTTGGCCCCGCAAGCCCGCGGTTCCCGCCACTGTACCCGGGGAGCGGTCTCGCACAGCCACTCCAGACTACGTCCTATAGGTGGTCCACCGGCTAAGGTGCACCAGGCGAGGACGACGCTGGGGGAAGGCGCGAGGCGTGCGCGAGGATCCGGAAGCCAGGAGACCTGCCTGCCAGCGTGACCTTGCGCCTTCGGTGAAAGGGAGTGGCAGGTTGTGCTCTCAGTGAGCGCAAGGGCCCCGGCCGAAGGCCGGGGCCTCGCCGTGCTGGCATGGGCGTGGTGCACCGGCCATGGGAGAGGTCGAACTACCGGAAAGGGGGCCAAGACATCGTGGCTGCGTCAATTGGGGGTTTGGTTCGGAGGACGAGGAAGGCTCCGAGCGGATTCGGTCTTATGGCGGTCACCTTGTTGACACTATTAACGTTAAGCTTCACGGTTTTCGAGTGCCACGCGTCGTCGACCGGCAACGCCGTCACCATCACGGACGACCTCGGGAGGCGCGTCACCTTGCCGCGCGTGCCTGGGCGCATCGTCTCCATAGCCCCGAGCAATACCGAGATTCTTTTCGCCCTTGGCTTGGGAGAGAGGATCGTGGGCGTTACGGACTCCTGCGACTACCCGGCGGAAGCGAAAAACAAGCCCAAGGTCGGTGCGGTCCAGCTCGACTACGAGAGGATAGTAGCGCTGCATCCGGACCTGGTCGTAGCCGTCGGGAGTCTTCAGCGGCAGGCCGTGACCAAGCTCTCGGATCTCGGCATCACTGTCCTGGCCGTGGACCCCAAGAGCGTGGATGGAGTCCTGCGAGCCATATCACTCATCGGCAGGGCCACAGGCGCGGAGGCGAGGGCATCAGAGGTAGTGAGGGAACTCTCAGCCCGGATGGACAGGGTCTTACGCAAGCTCAGCGGGGTAAAGGAGTCGGATAGGCCGCGCGTCTTCGTGGAGATCTGGAACGAACCTCTCATGACCGCCGGAAAGGGAACTTTCATCGACGAGCTGGTCTTTGCGGCGGGCGGCCTGAACATCGCGAGGGATGCCCCTGGGGAGTGGCCGGAGTTCAGCGAGGAGGCCGTGATAGAGCGCGATCCCGACGTAGTGATCTTGACGAATTTCAACAGGGCGGAGGCCCTGGCGCGTCCGGCGTGGCAAGGGATATCTGCGTACAAGACCGGGAGGGTGTACGAGGTCAATCCCGACGTCTTGGTGCGTCCCGGACCCCGGCTCGTGGACGGGCTCGAGACTCTGGCGGCTCTTCTCCACCCCGCGTTGTTCAGGTGACGTGGCGACAAGGCACAGGCCGGAACGAGGTCGCGTCGGACTGGGGCGCGGTGCCAAGTCTGCGTGTGGGAAAGGGACAGGGCTGGCAGGGGAGGGAGGATGCATCGATGAGATCAAGGCGGCCGGCTAGGTGCGGTAATGACCGAATTGCGCATTCAGGCAAGCCCGGAGAGGACGGGTCAGCGCCGCAGCGCTCCCGCCTATGGATGCAGCCTGGATGGAGAGCCGCCCATCTGCCCGCTCTCTGCGTCGGCCTTGCGATCGTCATGTTGATCGCCGCGGGCACGGGCAGCGTGCGAATTCCACCAGATGAGGTCGCTGGGATTCTGCTCGCGCGATTGCCGCTAGGCTTGGGCCGCGATCCTTCGTCTGGGCCTTCGTGGCCGGAGTCTCACGAGGTCATCCTTCTCCAGGTGCGCCTGCCCCGAGTGCTCTTGGCTGCCATGGTGGGCGCTTCCCTTGCGACCGCCGGCGCAGCGCTACAAGGTCTTCTCCGAAACCCACTCGCCGACCCGTACGTGGCGGGTGTGTCGGCGGGGGCGGGTCTCGGCGCAACTGTCGCAATGGTCATGGGAGTGCCCATCTCCGTGCTTGGAGTGGGCCCCGTCCCCATCCTGGCCTTTCTCGCTGCGCTTGCCACAATGGCGCTGGTGTACTCCCTCTCGCAGGTATCCGGCAGGCTTCCCACTGACACGTTCCTGCTTGCGGGCGTCGTGGTCGGGTCCTTCCTCTGGGCCGCCATCTCGTTCATTCTGGTCGTGTCAGGCGACACCATGCGCGAGGCGATGATGTGGCTCATGGGGAGCCTTTCGAACAAGGGTTATGCACACGTCAGGATGGCCTTCCCTTACATGACGGCGGGGATGGCGGCGCTCATCGTGCTCGCGCGCGACTTCAACCTCATCAGCCTGGGAGATGAAGAAGCGCGTTACCTCGGCCTCAATCCTGAGGAGTTCAAGCGCGTGGCGATACTTGCCGCGTCCCTCGTCACGTCCGCCGCTGTCTCGGTTGGAGGAATCATCGGGTTCGTGGGGCTCGTGGTCCCTCATTCGGTCAGGCTGGTATTAGGACCGGACCATAGGGTTCTCATGCCGGCATGCGCAGTGGTGGGCGCGGGTTTCCTGGTCGTGGCCGACACCCTCGCGCGTTTGGTGGTGGCGCCGGGGGAGATCCCCGTGGGGGTGATCACCGCCCTCGCGGGCGGGCCGTTCTTCCTGTACCTTCTCAGGCGCCGGAAAACGTCAGGGGTGTTGTAGCGATGAGGCTGGAAGTGTTCTCCGTAAGCTGCGTGTACGGTATAATAACGGCGCTGGACCAAGTATCCGTTTCAGTGTGCGGAGGCGAGTTCGTGGGCGTGCTCGGCCCGAACGGGTCCGGCAAGACCACTCTCATTCGGGCGAT
Organism: Bacillota bacterium; assembly: GCA_024653485.1. Taxonomy (NCBI): domain Bacteria; kingdom Bacillati; phylum Bacillota; species Bacillota bacterium. The sequence continues at coordinate 23,255 of JANLFY010000021.1, forward strand.
GGCGGGTGCGCTGCGTCCATCGAGGGGCAGGGTGACCCTCGACGGACGGGACATCCATACGATGAGCGCGAAGGCCGTTGCCCGTCAGCTTGCGGTCGTCCCACAGGATGGGTACACGCCCTTCTCTTTTAGCGTGCGGGACATAGTGCTCATGGGCCGCTGGGCTCACCTTGGGAGGTTCTCAGGGGTGACTGCGGGCGACGTGGAGGCCGCGGTCCGGGCAATGGAGGCGACACGCGTCGCCCACTTGGCGGGCCGGCCCATCACTCAGCTTTCGTACGGGGAGAGGCAGCGAGTCATGGTGGCGCGGGCGCTCGCGCAGGAACCACGGATCCTGCTCCTGGACGAGCCCACATCCCACCTCGACCCTAGGCACCAGGTGGAGGTGATGGACCTCGTGTGGGGTCTCTCGAGGCGAGAGGGCCTCGGCGTCGCAGCGGTGTTGCACGACGTGAATCTCGCCGCTCAGTACTGCGACAGAATAGTGATGTTGAAGGACGGGCGTCTCGTGGCGTCCGGGACGCCCCGCGAGGTGGTTGCGGCGAGAGTGATAGAGGAAGTATACGGGGTGCCGTGTTGCGTCACCTCACACCCCGTGAACGGTCGACCTCAGGTGCTGTTGGCGTCCCAACTCGCGCCTTCCGAGCCGGTGTGATGCGGAACGTCTGTGAGGGGGCGTGGGTGGTTGGCGGGAGGGGTGAGTCGTGGTGAACCCAGACGCTTGCCCGAGAACGGTCCAAGAGAGGGAGGCGCGCTGCATGACATGCGCGACATCCGGGGCGTTCGCCGGGGGGTTCGTCCAAGTGTACACCGGCGATGGCAAGGGCAAGACGACGGCAGCCCTTGGTCTCGCTCTGCGCGCGGCGGGACACCGCTTCCGCGTGGTGATCATCCAATTCGCGAAAGGCGCAAGTTATACGGGGGAGTTATTCGCTCTGGAAAGGCTTTACCCGGAGGTCCGCGTCTTCCAGTTCGGACGCGACTGCCGCAGGGCGTCGGCGGTCAGGCAGGGCTTAGAGGACTGCGCGGGGTGCCTGGAGTGCTTCCTGCAAGAAGGCGAGGTGACCCCGGAGGATCGGATCCTTGCCAAGAAGGGCTTGGCGATGGCGCAAGACGTGGCCTCAAGGGGTCTTGCTGACATCCTCATCCTGGACGAGATCTCCATCGCCATTCGACTCGGCCTGGTTGAGTTGGAGGAGGTTCTCAGGCTCGTCGACGGAAGGAGCCAAGGCATGGAGCTAGTGCTGACGGGTAGGGGGATGCCAGAAGAGGTCCTCGCTCGCGCGGACCTAGTCACCGAGATGCGACTGGTGAAACACCCGTTCGAGAAGGGCGTGAGTGCCCGCCGGGGCGTGGAGTTCTAGGGCGCCTGTTTCTGCGCCCTACCTGGTAGGAGGCTCGCGCGATTGGCGGGGCCTAGTTGTGGCTTCCGGCCTCGCACGGCGGCGCACACCCCGTGAGCCTCGTCAAGACGTGCGAAACCGTCGAGAATGCACACGGCGCGTTCGGCCAACCGCTCCGATGCTGTGGGGATCCGGTTCGTAGCATGCGGCTGAGATGGACGAGCGCCGCGAAAGGGTGGCGAAGATGGGAGACATCAGGTTTGGCACGGACGGCTGGCGGGCCGTCATGTGCGATGAGTTCACTTTCTCCAACGTGCGCAGGGTCGTGCAGGCCATAGCTGACTACCTGCGCGAAGCCGACCTTGCCGGCCGGGGTGTGGTGGTCGCCTACGACGCACGGTTCCTCTCCGAGAGGTTCGCCCAGGAGGCTGCCTCAGTCCTCGCGGAAAACGGCGTGAACGTCTGGATCACGTCCCGTGATACGCCGACGCCCGTTGCCGCCCATGCGGTCGTCCAAGGACAAAGGGCGGGCGCGGTCATGTTTACCGCTAGCCACAATCCTCCAGAATACAACGGCCTGAAATGGATCCCCGAGTACGGGGGACCGGCCATGCCCGATGTCACCACGGAAATCGAGAAGCGCATCTCGACAGCGGAGGGTGGCGGGAAAGCGGGGCGCTGGGCGGACGCCGACGGGGAGCGGGGCGGGGTGAGGGCAGCGACCTGGCGCTATGGCTCCGTGGAACCGTTCGATCCCATGGAGGATTACGTCAACCACGTATCGCGCCTCGTGGACATTGACGCCATCCGCCGCGCGCAGCTGCGCATAGTGTATGACCCCTTGCATGGCTCTGGCCGGGGTTATCTCGACCGCATTCTGGAACAGTGCGACCTTCTTGTCGTGAATGACAGGCGTGACCCGCTTTTCGGAGGGAGCCCGCCGGATCCCTCAGAGCGGAGGCTGCAAGGGCTTGCGTCCAAGGTGAGAGAAACCGGGGCCCACCTCGGCCTTGCGACCGATGGTGACGCTGACAGGTTTGGGATCATCGACAGTGACGGGACCTTCCTTTCACCCAACTATGTCATCTCTCTCCTCGCTGCTCACCTAGCGCGCAATCGTGGCATGAAGGGCGTGGTCGTGCGAACCGTCGCCACGAGTCACATGGTGGATGCGGTCGCCCGCGCCAGCGGCCTCGAGGTCAGGGAGACTCCGGTCGGGTTCAAGTACGTGTCATCCGAGATGCGGAGGGCGAAGGTGGTCATCGGCGGTGAGGAGAGCGGCGGCCTCAGCATAGGCGGTCACGTTCCCGAGAAGGACGGCATTTTGGCATGCCTCCTTGCGACCGAGCTGCGCGCCGTCACTGGGAGGCCTTTGAGGGAGACGCTCAACGCCCTGATGCACGAGGTAGGCTGCTTCCACAGCAGGCGCGTGGACCTCCATGTGGACGGCGAGGGCAAGGCGAGGATCATGGACGCTCTCCGGGCGCGCCGCCCCGAGAGCGTCGCCGGCGTGCAGGTGCTGAGGGTTTCGACCATGGACGGCGTCAAGACAGAGCTTGCCGATGGAAGCTGGTTTCTCGTGAGGGCGTCAGGCACCGAGCCCGTGGTCCGCATCTACGTCGAGGCCCCGACGGAGGAGAGGCTTTCAGTCATTCTGGAGACTGTAGAGAACATCGTGAGAGTTGGTGACCTCGAGGGCCAGGCGGCGGTCCGGACTTGAGTGCAGCTTCTCAGCTAGACGTGCGCGTTGGCTACCCGGCTTTCGGCGCTGCACCAGGCACGGGTGAGCATGAACGGGGTGAGAATGATGTGCCCATTCGGCTATGAATCTGGACGTCGGCCTGTTGCCACTCACTTCTTTGCTGCCCTTGCGGGAGCCGTCGTGGGAGGGCTCCTAGTCGGCGCGCTGCTTCTCAATGCGGTTGATAGGCGGTTGGCGGCGCTGCCTCAGGTTCAGGCGACAGGGGAGGAAGGCGGGGCCGGCACGGGCGCGCCAGGCGGTGAGGCGCTCCCGCCGGCGGCGGGCGGGTCACCCTTGGCCGTGGCGGCCATCGCCAAGAGCGTCGGGCCGTCGGTCGTGAAGATATCCACACTCCGGGAGAGGGTCTTCTACAACTTCTTCTTCGAGCGCATGGTCCAGCGCGAAGAGGGGTTGGGGTCAGGGGTGATCTTCGACTCACGGGGGTACGTGCTCACGAACTACCACGTAGTCGAAAAGGCGACGCGAATCGGTGTGGTGTTGAGCGATGGCAGAGAGCTCGCCGCGCGTGTCGTAGGCGGCGACTACTACACCGACATCGCCGTGCTGCAGGTGGACGGGAAGGACCTTCCCGTCGCGCGGCTGGGGGACTCGGACGCGCTCCAGGTCGGGGGCCTTGCCGTGGCCATCGGTAACCCGTTCGGGTTCGACCACACGGTCACGGCGGGGGTCATCAGCGCTCTTGGGAGGTCTCTCCCTCTCGATGAGGAACAGGGGATTTACCTCGAGAATCTCATCCAGACTGACGCCCCGATAAACCCGGGGAATAGCGGGGGCGCGCTCGTTGACGAGACTGGCGCGGTGGTTGGGATCAACACCGCGATCATTCCGGAGGCTCAAGGAATAGGGTTCGCGATCCCGATCAAGACCGCCAAGAGCGTCGCTTTGGAGATAATCGAGCATGGCAGGGTTCCAAGGCCGTGGATCGGGATCACGCGACTGTGGGCCATAACGCCCGAGGTTGCGCGGGAGTACAGGCTCCCTGTCGACCGAGGTCTCGCCATCGTGAGTTACGTTCGCCAGAGTCCCGCGGCTAGTGCGGGCCTGCGCCGCGGCGACGTGATAGTGTCCGCCGGAGGTAAGACCGTCAGCACTGTCGCCGATCTGCGCGGCGCGGTGGAAGCAGCCGGCATCGGCGGACGGCTGGACCTCGAGGTTTACCGGGACGGTCGCAGGGTTAGGGTCACGGTCACGGTGGGGGAGGCTCCTTAGTCGCTGAGAGAGTGGCGGCTGGTGGATCAGCGCAGCTGTGGAAAGCACCGAAGCACCCTGGCTTCACATAGCCGCCGCTCGTTCTCGGGGGCGTTTGGGACAAACGCCTTTTCGTGACCGCGCCTGGCGATGGCGCCGGCATTCGGGTGCGGCCGTCTTGTGATTTCTATCTTCACGCTGCCAAACAGGATCACCACGGCTGGCACCTCCAATCGAGATTCTCGACGGCGCTGACATGAATATGATTGATATCGTCATTAACATCATAAATGAGCGCCCTTAACATTGTCAAGAAGATGATCAACATAATTGATAGGGAGCGAGGGCGCGGCATCTCTGCCGGTGCGCTCGGGCAAAGTCGTCAGCGACGACCGGACTAAAGAAGAGGGCGGTCTCGACGAGCAAGACCGCCTTGTGCAGCTGCAGCCCACGTAGTGGTGAGAGTCTGTTGACTATATGCCGGTGGGGCTTTCGATGAAAACCGATGGTATACCCAGAGCGTCCTGCACGTGTCTTGCGAGTGCCTTTGGGCCAAGGGTCTCCGTGGCGTAGTGGCCGCCGAAGACGACGTTGATGCCCGCGTCGCGCGCGAGGGTTGCCGCCTCGTGGCTTGCCTCTCCAGTGAGATATACGTCCGCTCCTGCTTCTACCGCCTGAATCAGGTCGGAACCGGCGCCACCGCTGCATATCGCCACCCGTACGACCTTGCGCTTTCCGAACTCGAGGAGCTTCACGGGTGAGCCGAGGCACCGCTCCACCGTGCTCGCGAGGTCCTGTAAGCTCGTTTCCTCTACCTCACCGACGAGGCCGATGAGGGAGCCCCTGTACCGGAGGAACGGCCTAGCGTTCTCGAGGCCGATCATCTTCGCGAGCTGGGCGTTGTTCCCCACTTCCGGATGCATGTCCAACGGTAGGTGGGCGGCGTAAAGGCCCATTTCGTTGTCAATGAGGAATTTGACGCGCCGATAAAGCGGCCCGCGGAGCGGAGCCTTTCCCCAGAAGAGCCCGTGATGGACCAGCAGGAGCTGGGCGCCCGCCTCCCTTGCGCGCGCGAAAGCGGAGAAGCTCGCGTCCACTGCGGCCGCAACGCGCGTCACGTCCCTGTCGGTCTCGACTTGGAGGCCGTTGAGAGAGGAATCGTCGATCTCGTCCGTTCGGAGATATGAATCGAGGTGCTGCACAACTTGGCAGAGATCCATGGTTGTCACCGCCTGTCCTGGAGTTGCACCTTCTCCGCCGGTTTCCGCTGCTCGCGCGCAGCAGTCTCGCCCGCAGCGATGACGCCCCGGCGAAGCCCGGCTGCTCCTAAAATGATACCACATGGAGCCAAGTCGGCGCCACTTGCTCAGAGGGGCGCGCCTATCTCGCTCCCGGACGTACCACAGTCTCCCAGGCGTAGCACAGTCAGGGCGAATCTGGCGGGAGAATCCCGAGCGCGTCGCGCCGTGGCGCAGTGTGCACAATTGTGTTGACATCCGCCTGCCCAAGGTGGTAGACTGTGCCTAGAACGTGTACCCAGAACCAGGCCACGATTTGGCCGCGAGGAGGCAGTGTCAATATGTCGACGCCCGCAAACTCTCTCCAGAAGCGAGTCAATGCCTTTTCCAGCAGGCTTGCAAAGGTGAAGAACGACGATCTCTACTTCTACCTGCAGAAGGTGGACGCGCTGGACGGGGCGAGGGTGCAGATCGACGGCAGGTGGAAGGTGATATTCTCGTCCTATTCATATCTCGGCCTCATCACTCATCCGCGGATAAACGCCGCGGCGAACAAGGCCACCGACGAGCTCGGGACGGGCACTCACGGCGTGCGGATCCTCGCGGGCACGACCAGACTCCATGTGGCTCTCGAGAGGAAGATGGCGGAGTTCATGAGGACCGAGGACGCCATCGCTTTCAGCAGCGGCTTCCTGGCGAACGTGGCCACCATCTCGTCTCTGATGGGAAAGGGCGACGCGGTGATCTGTGACGAGCTCTCCCACGCGAGCCTCGTTGACGGCTGCAGGCTGTCGAGGGCTGAGTTCCTCTGGGCGAAGCACAATGACCTCGACGACATGGAGCGAATCCTGGCCGACGCCAAAGACAAGTACCGCGGCAAGCTGGTCATCGTGGACGCCGTATACAGCATGGACGGTGACGTGGCGCCAGTGCCGGACCTGATCGAGCTCGCAAACAAGTACGACGCATGGCTCCTCGTGGACGAGGCGCATTCGCTGGGCGTCCTCGGGGAGACGGGCCACGGCATTCAGGAGTACTTCGGCCTTCCCGCCGGGGCGATACATATCCTGACGGGGTCGCTGTCAAAGACGATCCCTGCCGTGGGCGGATACGCAGCGGGCAAGGCTGACTTCATCTCGTTCCTGCGCCACAACGCCAGGGGCTTCGTGTTCTCCGCGGCGCTTCCGCCGGCGGCCGCGGCTGCGGCGTGCGAAGCATTTGACGTCATTGAGGAGGAGCAGTGGCGCATCGGGAAGCTGCGACGCAACATCGAAAGGTTCGTGGACGGCCTGAGCGAGCTTGGCTACAACACTCTGAATACCAAGAGCTCGGTCATCCCCATCGTCATCGGGGATGAGGAAACAACGCTCAAGCTCACGATGCTCCTACACAATCAAGGCATCTTCATCTGTCCGATCCTGCCGCCAGCCGTGCCTCCGAAGACGTGCAGGCTCCGCGCGAACGTCCTCGCGTCCCACACGGACGAGGACATCGACTTCGCCCTGGAATGCCTGGCGAGGTCCGGAGAGCAGCTAGGCATCATCGGAGCGGGAAGGCAGGCTGCCCTATGAAGGCCGTCCAGTTTCTCGGCACCGTGCCCCGTTACCTGTTCTCGAAGGCGGTGGGGGCGCTCACAGAAAAGGCCTTCTACGGCGTCGGGTCAGGCGTGGTGCTGCGCGAGGTCGAGGAGCCGCAGCTGCCCAGCGCTAAGTGGGTCAAAGTGAAGACCCGGTACTCCGGGATATGCGGGAGCGACATCAACCTCATTCTGCTGCATGACAGCCCCAGTTCGTCGCCGTACGTATCGTTTCCGTTCACGTTTGGCCACGAGAACTGCGGCACAGTAGTGGAGGTCGGCGCCGCCGTCGACCAAGTCCGCGTCGGCCAGAGGGTGCTTGTCGACCCGGTGCTCTCGTGCGGTCCGCGGGAGATAGCCCAGAAGTGCGATTTTTGCAGGCGCGGTGACTATTCCCTCTGCCAGAACTTCACGGAAGGCATAGTGTCACCCGGGTTCGCCATAGGCCTGTGCCGCGATACGGGGGGCGGTTGGGGGGAGGTATTCGTCGCGCACGAGTCCCAGGTGATTCCGCTGGATGACGACGTGACGTTTGAAGATGCCGTGGTCGTGGACGCGTTTTGCTCCGCGCTCCATCCCGTCCTGCGGAACTTCCCTGATGACCGCGATACGTGCCTCGTGATGGGAGCCGGGGTCGTCGGCATATCCGTGGTCGCGGCGCTCCGGGCGCTGGGAAGCAGAGCGCGCGTGGTGGTCATGGCCAAGTACCCCTTCCAAGCGGAGCTCGCACGCAGCTTCGGAGCGGACAGCGTCGTATGCTCGCGGCAGAGCGAGGACTACTTCAAAGAGCTCGCGGCCGCGCTCGGCGGCAAGGTGCTCAGGCCCATGGTAGGCAAGAGAATCGTGCGAGGCGGAGCCGACGTGGTGTTCGAGTGCGTCGGGAGTTCCGTGAGCATAGACGACGCCTTGAGGTTCACGCGATCGGGCGGGAAGATGGTGCTCGTGGGCCTCGCGGCGTTTCCGAAGGGAGTGGACTGGACGCCTATCTGGCTCAACGAGATCACCGTCCGCGGTTCGTTCTGGTGTGGCGGTGAGACGTACATGGGCGGGGCGACCACGACGTACAGGCTCGCGTACGGGCTCCTCAAGGAGCGCAAGGTGTCGCTTGCGAGGCTGCTAACCCACAGGTTCAAGCTCGAGGACTATAAGAAGGCCATTGAGGCGAATCTGCACAAGTCCGCCAGCAAGGTCGTGAAGTCAGCGTTCGAGTTCGACTGACTTCCGGCGGTTTGAGGCTCAGTTCCTTTCGCAGCTTCCTGCTCTTCCGTTCGAACGGGGTGCGCTCTGTCGCATCTCTCCTCTCTTCCGGTCTTCCGGCCTCCTAACCCTGGCCATTTCTGCAAACGGCCGCGTCCGGGCGTCCCAACGCGGCCTCGCACGCTTCGCAGCGCCCACCAGGCGCGTCAGTATGAACGGCGCGTAGTGAGCGCATAGCGAGCCCCTCACGCGGCATAATAATCCCGAGCGTCCACTGGTCGGGAGCGATCCAGCTCGCAGATTACGCGGCCTGCGGCGCATCGAGTTTGGAGGGCCCGGTGAACGCTCATTTAGCCACGGAGGTGGCGCTAGGTGAACAGGGCAGCCAAGGCTATTGCGGGGCTCCTCGTCCTCGCGGCCATCGTGGCCGCGATGTCGTATCTCTGTCCTCAGTGGAGTCGGGCAGGCGTTCGCGCTTGGCGTACAGATGACGGCGCTGGTGGAGAAGCCGTCGTGGCCGCGCCCCCCGAAGCCGGTGCGGGCGCCGACGCGAAGTCGTGGAAGCTTGCAGAACCCGGCCAGGCATATGACTACAGCTTCGATCTCATGGCCCGCGTCATCTCGGCTGAGGCCAAAGGCGAGCCATACGTGGGCCAAGTGGCCGTGGGCGCGGTGATCCTCAACCGTGTAGAGCATCCTCATTTCCCCAAGACCATCCCAGGGGTCATTTTCGAACCCGACGCGTTCACGGCAGTGTCCCAGGGGACGGTCTGGCTACAGCCGACAGCCTCTTCCGTGCGGGCCGCGCAGGATGCCCTCTCTGGGTGGGATCCCACCGGCGGAGCCCTCTACTATTACAACCCGGCGAAGGCGACCAACTGGTGGATCACCTCCAGAAGGTACCTTGTGCAGATCGGGCGTCACGTCTTCTTCAGATGACCATGGGTGAGGTGTAGCGCATGAGACGCGCATGGCTGCGCATGGGAGGAGTCGTCCTCGTGATCGTTCTCGGCCTGGCTGCTTTGAGGGAGTACAGGCTCCGGCGTGAGATCGAGCTCAGGGCGGAGAACCAGTACCAGCGGGCGTTCCAAGAGGTCGTGTACCATATTGATGGACTGGAAGAGGAGCTCGCGAAAGCTCTAGCTGCCGGTTCCGCAACCCAGACCACCAAGGCGTTCGCCGACGCGTGGAGACATTCCGAGTCTGCGAGGGCTGCCATAGGGCAGCTCCCTGTGGGGAGCCTGCCGCTCTCCGCCACGGAGGACTTCATCGGCCAGATCTCGGCCTTCACGTACACGCTTGCTCAGAAAGGTGCCACGGGCTCGACCATGAGCGAACGCGAATGGACGATTCTCCGGGACTTCCACAGGCGCGCTGAATTCGCCTCGGGAGAACTCGCGAAAATGGGGCGATCCCTGGCAGCGGGGACGCTGCGGTGGACGGACTTCCAGAGGGACACCGTGGCCGCGGCGGCCGCCCGGCCGGAGCGTGCGTCCGGCGCGGCGCCCTCGAACCAGATCACCAAGGGATTCAAGATGCTCGAGGACGGGATGACGAGGTTCCCATCGCCTGACCTGGAAGGAGTCCTTCCTCCCCCCGCTAGGGAACTGCCGAAGATCGCCGGAGCCGTCATCGGTAGCGACGAGGCGGTTCGGGTCGCGCAGGACTTCATCGGCCGGTCAGCCCTTGCGGGTAGGCGCGCACGGGTGGCGGGAAGGATACAGTCTGACCCTGAGGCCTACAGAGTCCAGGTGCCTGCGAGCGGCGGGCGAGGAACGGTGTGGATCGACGTGTCAGTCAAGGGCGGCAGGGTGCTATGGATGATGGACGAGACCCCGATTGGGGTGGCCACCATCACTCCCGCCATGGCCGAGAGGATAGCCGCGGACTTCCTCGCTTCCAGAGGATTTGAGGGAATGCGACAGATTTCGAGGCAGACACACGAACAGGTGGCAGTGATAGGGTTTGCCAGAGAGCAAGACGGCGTGCTCGTCTATCCGGAGCACGTTGTCGTGAGGGTCGCGCTGGATACGGGGAGGGTGGACGGGTTCGAGGGCACAAACTACCAGGTTTTCCACAAAGCCAGGAGGTACCCCAAACCCGGCGTGACCGAGGCCAAAGCGAGAGCCGCGCTCAACCCCAGGCTTGATGTCACAGCTGTGCGGCTTGCGGTTGTCATGGACGATTTCTACCGTGAAACCCTGATGTACGAGTTCAGGGGCACGATAGATGACAAGACCTACCTTGTGTACATCAATGCAGCTACTGGGGAAGAAGAGGAGATCAAGACCGTCGGGCCGCAGGGTATTGGGATCACATGACGCGTAACTACGATGTAGTGGTGGTCGGGGCGGGGCCAGCTGGCTCGACCGCAGCGCGCATCGCGGCGGAGCGTGGCCTCTCCGTCCTCCTCATGGACAAAGCCGGGTTTCCGAGGGACAAACCCTGTGCCGGTGGCGTCACCGCGAAAGCTCTCCGCGAGATCGGACTCGAGTTGCCTGCTTCCGTTGTCGAGCGTGAAATCATGGGAATCAAAGTCGTCTCGTCGACCGGCAGGTGGATCTCGGCGAGAGACTCCAAGAGGCTCGGAGTGACCGTCCGGCGATCGATTCTTGACATGTTCCTCGTCACGAGGGCAGTGGAAGCGGGCGCCGACTTTCTCGACAATGCCCCTCTCCTGAAGCTGGAGACGGAGCCCGACGCCCTAGGTGAACGCTACCTGGTGACCACGGACCGCGGACGGTTCAGAGCGAGAGCCGTCATAGGCGCTGACGGGGCGTACGGAAAGACGGCCAGGCTCGCGGGGATCAGAGACCGGTGGTCCAAGTGGGAGCTGGGCACGTCGTTGTCCGCGGAGATTGATCTCACCTCCGAGTCTGCCCATGACGGGGTTCCTGAGTCGGACCTCATTGAGCTCTACCTAGTGCCGCCCTTGCGTGCTGCGTTCGGTTGGGCTTTTCATCGCAGAGCGGGGCTGCACGTGGGCGTAGGGACCACAGCCTTCGACGCATCCAGGCTTCTCGGATCATTCCGAGCCCACTTCAGGCGCGTTGCCGACTTCCAGCGGCTGGACATCCCGTGTCCGAGGGCACGAGGATACATTCTACCCACGGGCGGATTCAGGCGGGCGGTTGCGAAGGGCGCGGTTCTCCTGGCAGGGGACGCGGGCGGGTTTGTGGACCCCTTTTCAGGCGAGGGGATATACGGCGCCATCCGGAGCGGGAAGATGGCCGCGGAGACCGTCGCCGACGCTGCGAGGTCAGGGTACTTCTCGGGCGTGGCTCGTGCGTATACAGCAAGAGTCCGCAGCGAGTTCTCGAGGGATTTCCGCCTCTCGATGACTCTTGCGGCTCTGCTCGGCGCCAAGGACGGCCTTCCGTTCGCACTTGTCGAGGCCAACCCCGATCTCGTGTTCCTCCTTGCAGACATCCTGTACCGGCCGGGTTCCTACGCGCACTTGTTCGCCACGAGCTTGCTACGATCCCCAAGGGTCCTCGCTAAGCTCTTCTTGGCAAGGCTCGGGCTCGTTCCCACGGGCAGCGTGCGGATTTCAAGGTGAGTCTCGTCACGCGCTCTCGATGATGCCGAGCCTGAGTTCTTCTGCGATTCGAGCAATGAAGAACGAGTTCGTGGGGGCCTTGCCGTCGCGGGTAGCCCCGCACTGGCCGAAGACGGCCTTCAGATACTCCCCGTTTCCATGCTTCCACGTCTTCTGAATGGCATATCTGATCGCCGCTTCCACTATGAGGGGAGTGGTCCCGTGCTTCTCAGCGATTCTTGGGTAGAGGCTCTTGGTTATGACAGCAAGCAGGCTGGGGTCGGACGTCACCATCTCGATGGCCTCTTTCAGGTACTGGTAGCCTTTGAAGTACGTGGGCGTGCCCATCTTGAACAAGACCCTGGCGACCTGATCGCAGGTCTTGCTGTGCGCAGCCGCGCATGGCACGCTCCGGGCCCTCAGCGGGAGGGCTCTATCCACCCCGGCGACTTGCCGTATTCGGCTGAGCAGGCACGCACGGTCGAACGGCTTCAGGAGATAGTAATCCGCGCCGAGCCTGACGCTCCTCTTCACGATGCCTTCTTCCTCGAACGCGGTAACTACTATGATACCAGGCCTCTTCTCCAGATCCATCTCTGCGAGGCGCTGCAGAACACCCAAGCCATCGAGATAAGGCATTATGATGTCGAGGAGGACCACGTCCGGCTTCACCTGGACGATCATGTCGAGCGCCTGCAAACCGTCTTCCGCGGAACCCGCCCACTCCAGGTCAGGCTCGGCCCGGATGAGAGCTTCAAGGACCGCACACATGTCCCGATTGTTCTCTGCCGCCACGACTCTTATGGTGCTATCCATGGCGCGCCTCTACCTCCCTTCTCCGCATCGGAACACAGTATTGATAATTCTCTGTCTTCCGCGATTATCCTCCACGTTGCGCGTGGTGAGGGAGGGGAGAAGCCTTCCGACCGAGTGGACCGAGTGGGAGGGCGTGAGGCGTTCAGACCCAAAGCGTGATCCAGATCGTGAGGGACAACTCGTCAGCGGAGCGGAAAAAGGGAACAAAATGGTGCGCCTAGCAGGACTCGAACCTGCGCACCCGGCTCCGGAGGCCGGCGCTCTGATCCTCTGAGCTATAGGCGCACTCTCCATAATCATGATAACAGCTTCGTGTCGACGTGTCAAACACAAACGGGCACGTCTGTTCCGCCGCTGCCCCGCGAAGGCTTCCCGACGCGGCGGCCGCATCGCTCGCTCACCTCTCTCCCACGCACACATTTGCCCGTCCGCGTTTAGTATAGGGATGGGATGTATTCTCGCGAGTATGCGAGGGAGTGAGGTGGGAGCCGTGAAGTGGCTCAAGGTCCTGTGGAACGTCGTCACGAGCGACGCCGTGATGGAGCCGCTGATCATAATCCTCGTTGGCTACGGGCTCCAGGTGTACCAGAAGAACCGCAGGTACCAGGTCATCCTCGACACCACGGTTGACGTGGTCGACTACATCGAGGAACACTACAAAGAGTGGGGGATAAAAGGCCACGAGAAGCTGGAGAAGTTTGTGGAGCTCTTCGTGAAGGAGTTCAAGAAGGCTACGGGCCGGCCTCCTCGCGAGGAGGAGATCGAGACGGCAGTCCTTCGGGCGGAGGCTCACGTGCAACGTGCGAGGCGAGGCGAGACGGTGCGAGCGCGGGACCGCAAAGTCGCCTGATGCGGGAGACGGCCAAGACCACATAGGCGGTGCCGACCCGCCGCGCCGGGGAGCCGGACAAGCCATGGCCTCCGGAGCGGGTGCCGCTCAACTTGCCCTGCCCGTGTGCGCGCGCCCGCGCGGTTAGTGTAAAGTTAGAGTAGGCGAAGTAGGGGAATCTGGGAGGGATGAAGAAATAGAGACCTCACAACCAATCCAGCATGAAAGGAGTGAGGTCTCTATGGCAGAAAGCGAACAAGTCGCCCCCGCCGCATTAAGCGTACTAGAACGGACGGTGAAATTCAAGTGGTTTGAGGAAGCTTGCATTGAACTTGCGCGGGGGATCATGGAGAAGGCGCTTGAGGAGCTGGATGATGCTCTTCTTGCGCATAAGCCGAAGGGTTACAAGGTTGCCGGGTTTCGGACGAAGATATTGGGCAGTCGAGTAGGGGACGTTCGGATACGGCGGAGGTTATATGTGAAAGCGACGAAGCGCAAGGGGAAGAGGGAGAAGGGCCGGTTTTTGCTGGACGAGTGTTTGAACCTGCATCCTCGGAGGC